>NZ_JAMXXC010000098.1:0-209 GCF_024129855.1 Acinetobacter lwoffii | reverse complement strand
AGACTAGGAGAGTCGAACTCCTGACCTCCTGCGTGCAAAGCAGGCGCTCTACCAACTAAGCTAAGTCCCCAGCTTATCAATAAGTCAATGTTTCTGATTTTCCGTACTTCGTCAGTAGTGGTGGGTCTGACAAGACTTGAACTTGTGACCCCACGCTTATCAAGCGTGTGCTCTAACCAACTGAGCTACAGACCCTCAGATACATCGTA
>NZ_JAMXXC010000097.1:0-212 GCF_024129855.1 Acinetobacter lwoffii | reverse complement strand
GAAGCTCGATTGATTCGATATTAAGCAAAGTGACTTGATTTAGTTACGCTAAACGAACAAACTACTGCAACTCAGATATTCTGTTAATGAATTCTATTTGGTAGAAAGCAAGGCATCTCAATAAGACCTAGCAAGTATCCATAAACAGTTGTGCTGGCGACCATAGCAAGAGTGAACCACCTGATCCCTTCCCGAACTCAGAAGTGAAACCT
>NZ_JAMXXC010000096.1:0-236 GCF_024129855.1 Acinetobacter lwoffii | reverse complement strand
TGCCAAGTGTGCGCGAAACTCAAAGAATTTACATCGGCCATTAACCGAATCTCATCTTGAACTGGATGATATTTTTACCTGGCAGGAACCGCGTAAGGTCACCAAGAATCTGACCCTGACCTATGACAAATGTATTTATCTGCTTGAACCGATAGAGCTGAATCATAAGCTTGTTGGGCAATATATTTCATTTCTGGAGTACCCGGATGGGACTGTGGCCCTCATGCACGAGGAAC
>NZ_JAMXXC010000095.1:0-253 GCF_024129855.1 Acinetobacter lwoffii | reverse complement strand
GTTTATGATGGTTTTTATCACCATGGACTGGATATAAAATATAGATGCTGATCACTATGTCTGACAAAGAAATTCAACGTCTTGCAGTTCTGCAAGACGTTCGAGATCATCGTATTACCCAAGTCCGTGCTGCTGAAATCCTGAATCTTTCCACCCGTCAAATTACCCGGTTATTGCAGAAGCTCAATCAAGATGGTGTTTCAGGCATGACGCATGCCAGTCGTGGTCAACCGGGTCATCGTCGCCATGACGT
>NZ_JAMXXC010000094.1:0-264 GCF_024129855.1 Acinetobacter lwoffii | reverse complement strand
CCCACACTACCATCAGCGCTAAGAGGTTTCACTTCTGAGTTCGGGAAGGGATCAGGTGGTTCACTCTTGCTATGGTCGCCAGCACAACTGGTATGATTACTTACTGAGGTCTTATGGTTGCCTTAGCTTTCTTCAAATCTTGCACTCTGTTCAAAGCAGTGCTTTGAACATCGTTCATTAACAGAATATCTGAGTTGCAGTAGTTTGTTCGTTTAGCGTAACTAAATCAAGTCACTTTGCTTAATATCGAATCAATCGAGCTTC
>NZ_JAMXXC010000093.1:0-267 GCF_024129855.1 Acinetobacter lwoffii | reverse complement strand
TGACTGCAAATGACCTTTGGATTCCGCGATCCAAACGTCTAAAACGCCCATACCAGCCACGCTATAACCGTGATTGCTTCGGTGAGCTGATCCAGATTGATGGCTCATATCATGACTGGTTTGAAGGAAGAGCCACCAAATGCTGTTTGCTGGTTTATATCGATGATGCTACCGGCAAGCTGTTGCATCTACGCTTTTGTGAGGCTGAAACGACCTTTGACTATATGCTTTCAACCCGAGCCTACATTGAGCAATACGGCAAGCCCT
>NZ_JAMXXC010000092.1:0-274 GCF_024129855.1 Acinetobacter lwoffii | reverse complement strand
TTAGATTATTCAAATTACTAGCCTCATGCCCCGATATGGAGTGGATTTTTATTGATGGCTCTCATGTACGTGCTCATCAACATTCTGCCGGCATAGCGAATCAATCTATTTCTAAAAGTGTAGGAGGAAACTCCTCAAAAATACATTTGATTGTTGATGCACATGGCAATCCTATTGATTTCGTGATTACCGATGGAACCACACATGATGTTAAAGTTGCACCTGATTTAATATCAACATTAGATTTAAAAGAGACAAAAGTGGTATGTGCAGA
>NZ_JAMXXC010000091.1:0-277 GCF_024129855.1 Acinetobacter lwoffii | reverse complement strand
GAACCGATAGAGCTGAATCATAAGCTTGTTGGGCAATATATTTCATTTCTGGAGTACCCGGATGGGACTGTGGCCCTCATGCACGAGGAACGAAAGCTCAACTACAGCATTTTCAATAAATTAGCTGGGCTACAGCAGAATGAGATCGTTGAGAATAAACGGTTAGGTACAGTTCTGGCACATATTCAGCAACAGCATGAAGAGTTGGAAAAACAGAATAAACGTTCCCGTCTCAAGAAAAGTATGCCGAGTCGTAAAGCTCAGAAAGCTGTTATTG
>NZ_JAMXXC010000090.1:0-285 GCF_024129855.1 Acinetobacter lwoffii | reverse complement strand
TGAGGCTGACCATAATAAAATGACGATGCTTGTCCTTTACGTAGTGCACGCATGACTTCAATACCTTTAATTGTGGCATAAGCCGTCTTCATAGATTTGAATCCTAATGTGGCTCTGATGATTCGCTTTAACTTACCATGATCACATTCAATGACATTATTTTTATACTTAATTTGCCTGTGCTCAATATCTACTGGACATTTTCCTTCTCGCTTTAATCGTGATAAAGCATGGCCATAGGTCGCTGCTTTATCTGTATTGATGACCCGTGGAATTTGCCATTTT
>NZ_JAMXXC010000089.1:0-288 GCF_024129855.1 Acinetobacter lwoffii | reverse complement strand
TGGACATTTTCCTTCTCGCTTTAATCGTGATAAAGCATGGCCATAGGTCGCTGCTTTATCTGTATTGATGACCCGTGGAATTTGCCATTTTTTCACCGTATTGAATATCTTTCCTAGAAAACTATAGGCTGATTTACTGTTCCGCCTAGCGGAAAGGTAAAAGTCAATCGTATGACCACGTTGATCAACTGCACGATACAGGTAAGTCCATCGCCCCTTCACTTTGATATAAGTCTCATCCATATGCCATGAATGTAAATCTGTAGGATTACGCCAATACCAGCGTAA
>NZ_JAMXXC010000088.1:0-297 GCF_024129855.1 Acinetobacter lwoffii | reverse complement strand
TTACCCGGTTATTGCAGAAGCTCAATCAAGATGGTGTTTCAGGCATGACGCATGCCAGTCGTGGTCAACCGGGTCATCGTCGCCATGACGTCCTGTTAAAATCAGAATGTCTTTCCATTATTTCTGAATATTTTCTTGGCTTTGGTCCTACATTGGCGCATGAGAAGCTCAGCAGCATGTTTGGGCTGAATATTCCTGTGGAAACAGTTCGTCGCTGGATGACTGCAAATGACCTCTGGATTCCTCGATCCAAGCGCCTGAAACGTCCATATCAGCCTCGATACAACCGTGATTGCT
>NZ_JAMXXC010000087.1:0-306 GCF_024129855.1 Acinetobacter lwoffii | reverse complement strand
GTGACCACGACAGCCTTCAGCGAAAATTGTGTATTTGGCATGCAGTTCATAACCCGGGGTAAAGTTATGCGTCGGCTCGCCATCTTTACCAATGCCCATGTCACCGGTTTGGATGCCTTTGACTGTGTCATCGGCATGATACAGAATTTCAGACGCGGCAAAGCCCGGGAAGATCGATACTTCGAGTTCTTCGGCTTTCTGGCCTAACCAGCGCACCACGTTGCCGAGCGAGATGACATAGTTGCCATCGTTATGCATGGTTTTAGGCACCATCCAGTGCGGTGCTTCCTGTGATTTTTCATCTGA
>NZ_JAMXXC010000086.1:0-309 GCF_024129855.1 Acinetobacter lwoffii | reverse complement strand
GGAATAAAACTCGCCTCTGCTCAGGGGAAGTACAAAGGTCGGGTGCATAAACTAAAGCCTGACCAAGCTGAAGCTTTACGACAAGCATGGAGGGAAGGGAAGTATCCATCAAAAATGGCATTAGGAAAAGCTTTTGGGATTAGTCGTCAGGCGGTATACCGATATTTACAAGTTAGTGAATAGCTTATTGGGATTGGCAACTAAATTTAGTTTAACTTGGCTTTGTTGCACAAAGATTTCATAACTATATGATTTTAAAAGTTTTGATTATTTTTTGATCCAAAATTAAATTTATTTAAATCAGATGCT
>NZ_JAMXXC010000085.1:0-313 GCF_024129855.1 Acinetobacter lwoffii | reverse complement strand
ACAGGTAAGTCCATCGCCCCTTCACTTTGATATAAGTCTCATCCATATGCCATGAATGTAAATCTGTAGGATTACGCCAATACCAGCGTAAGCGTTTTTCCATTTCTGGAGCATAACGCTGAACCCAACGATAAATTGTACTGTGATCCACATTTATGCCTCGTTCAGCGAGCATTTCTTGAAGTTCACGATAGCTGATGCCATATTTACAATACCAACGAACAGCCCAAAGAATGATTTCACCTTGAAAGTGCCGACCGTGGAAGGGATTCATCTGCTGTATCTCGAAATAAATAAGATATTTAGCTTATCA
>NZ_JAMXXC010000084.1:0-314 GCF_024129855.1 Acinetobacter lwoffii | reverse complement strand
ACTTATTGATAAGCTGGGGACTTAGCTTAGTTGGTAGAGCGCCTGCTTTGCACGCAGGAGGTCAGGAGTTCGACTCTCCTAGTCTCCACCAAATTTCAAGACAAGAAAAGCATGCTTTTCCTTGAAATTTAAGCAAGAAGCTACGCTTCGCGCAGTATGTAAGCATACAGTGATGAAGTTGTTTAGTTCCTAAGCGATCAGGTGTTTAGATCCTAGAGATTAACAAGTACAAGCGTTATGATACGCGCACTTGATAATCTCTGTGATTTATCACAGTTTCCTGACCTGACGAAGGCTGGAAAAATCATTAACAG
>NZ_JAMXXC010000083.1:0-322 GCF_024129855.1 Acinetobacter lwoffii | reverse complement strand
CAGATTGACTCTGTTTATACCGATGGAGCTTATGACACCAAGCAATGCCGTCAGGTCATTGCAGATCGGCAAGGGCATGCGGTGATTCCACTTAGAAAAAATGCGAAACCATGGAAAGATACAAAGAGTAGCTCGCTAGAGCGAAATGAATTACTTCGAACAGTTAAGCGTTTAGGCAGGACACTATGGAAAAAATGGTCAGGCTATCATCGGCGAAGTTTGGTTGAAACTAAGATGCATTGCATCAAATTATTAGGAGATAAACTCAGTGCAAGGAGTTTTGATAGCCAAGTGAATGAGATCCATGCACGTGTAGCAGTCC
>NZ_JAMXXC010000082.1:0-326 GCF_024129855.1 Acinetobacter lwoffii | reverse complement strand
GTTAATTTCGCTAGAACTCATTTCTTGTAGTTGCCTACTTGAAACGAGTTTGAACAAATTATTTCAACTCAAATATATTCTGTTAATGATTCACTGTATCCTCGTCGGATTACAGTCAACTGTGATAAATCACAGAGCTTAATAACAATGCCGCGCATTATACGCAACTTAATCACTAAGCTCTATAAGCTATCAGTTCGTTTGCTTAATGTTTAACTCATTGCATCGCAATGAGTGGTGGAGACTAGGAGAGTCGAACTCCTGACCTCCTGCGTGCAAAGCAGGCGCTCTACCAACTAAGCTAAGTCCCCAGCTTATCAATAAGT
>NZ_JAMXXC010000081.1:0-338 GCF_024129855.1 Acinetobacter lwoffii | reverse complement strand
TTCCAGGGAATGATTTGTCCGACTACACCAAGCGGTTCATGGAAATGGTAGGCAATGGTATCTTCATCAATTTCGGAAATGCCGCCTTCCTGAGCACGGATACAGCCGGCAAAATAACGAAAATGGTCAATAGCCAGCGGAATATCGGCAGCCAGCGTTTCACGGATCGGTTTGCCATTGTCCCAGGTTTCTGCCACCGCCAACATTTCCAGATTTTGTTCCAGACGATCTGCAATTTTCAACAGAATATTGGAGCGGGTGGTCGGCGATGCTCTGTTCCATTGTTCTTTGGCTTTGTGCGCTGCATCCAGGGCCAATTCAATGTCTTCTACAGAAGA
>NZ_JAMXXC010000080.1:0-375 GCF_024129855.1 Acinetobacter lwoffii | reverse complement strand
AAATTTAAGGCGTAACTTGGGTAAGTGGTCGACCTAATTCCGTAAATCTGTTAAGGACTGCTACACGTGCATGGATCTCATTCACTTGGCTTTGAAAGCTCCTTGCACTCAGTTTATCGCCCAATAATTTAATGCAATGCATCTTGGTTTCTACCAAACTTCGCCGATGATAGCCTGACCATTTTTTCCATAGTGTCCTGCCTAAACGTTTAACTGTTCGAAGTAATTCATTTCGTTCTAGCGAGCTACTCTTTGTATCTTTCCATGGTTTCGCATTTTTCTAGGTGGAATCACCGCATGCCCTTGCCGATCTGCAATGACCTGACGGCATTGCTTGGTGTCATAAGCTCCATCGGTATAAACAGAGTCAATCTG
>NZ_JAMXXC010000079.1:0-382 GCF_024129855.1 Acinetobacter lwoffii | reverse complement strand
TAGGGTCTGTTGACATTTACTGTTCATAATTAACCCTATAAAGGTAGCCATAAAAATATACAGGCTAAAGCAACAGAACTTTGATAATTTCTTTTGAGCTTGTCATATCGAGTAGCTATTCCTCTAAATTGCTTTAATCTACAAAACATATTTTCAACTAAATGCCTGATTTTATATAAATACCAGTCCATATGATCATTGTTCGATTGGCTATTTGTTTTCTTTGGTATATTCGCTTTAGTCCCTGTTTTCCTGATCTGTTCACGCAGTGGTTCTGAATCATAGCCTTTATCTGCACATACCACTTTTGTCTCTTTTAAATCTAATGTTGATATTAAATCAGGTGCAACTTTAACATCATGTGTGGTTCCATCGGTAATCA
>NZ_JAMXXC010000078.1:0-382 GCF_024129855.1 Acinetobacter lwoffii | reverse complement strand
TCTTTACGTATGGTTACTGGCTTTGTGCAAAGTCTGATTAAACTTTGCGGATTAAATTGGATAGCTCCAGATTACACCACGCTTTGTAGAAGACAAAAGCATATTGATATTGCAATCAGCTACCAAAAAAGTAGCGATGGGCTGCATCTACTCATGGACTCTTCAGGCATGAAGTTTCTAGGTGAGGGCGAATGGAAGCGCAAGAAACATGGACCTGAATATCGTCGCCAATGGCGTAAACTTCATATTGGTATAGATGCTAAAACCCTACAAATACGAGCAGTTCAGCTTACAACCAATAATGTCAGTGATTCACAGGTGCTTGGTGATTTACTTAATCAGATTCCACAAGATGAGCAGATTGACTCTGTTTATACCGATG
>NZ_JAMXXC010000077.1:0-388 GCF_024129855.1 Acinetobacter lwoffii | reverse complement strand
TAGGGTGTGTTGACACTTTTAGCTTAAAAAAATAGCGAAGTAGTAAAATCAAATCGCCAAACCCAATTTTACTATTCGCTATGCCTCGTACCATGCTGACAGATCAACACTGGCAAAAGTTGAAAGTTATTCTGCGTAATTTATCCATTCACCACAACTCAAATTTACGCAATTTTATTGAAGCTATTCTCTATAGAATTAGAACAGGCTGTCCGTGGCGAGATATTCCTTCTTGTTTTGGTCATTCAAACTCTATTTTCAAACGTTTTAATCGTTGGTCAAGCAGCGGTAAGTTACTTAGATTATTCAAATTACTAGCCTCATGCCCCGATATGGAGTGGATTTTTATTGATGGCTCTCATGTACGTGCTCATCAACATTCTGCCGG
>NZ_JAMXXC010000076.1:0-403 GCF_024129855.1 Acinetobacter lwoffii | reverse complement strand
AAGCTGTTGCATCTACGCTTTTGTGAGGCTGAAACGACCTTTGACTATATGCTTTCAACCCGAGCCTACATTGAGCAATACGGCAAGCCCTTGGCCTTTTATAGCGATAAACACTCGGTATTTAGAGTCAACCAGAAATCCAGGCAAGACAGCCAGATCACGCAATTTGGGCGGATTCTGAATGAGTTAAACATTGATATTATCTTCGCCAATTCACCCCAGGCCAAAGGTCGCGTAGAGCGAGCGAATAGAACCCTTCAGGACCGTTTGATCAAGGAGATGCGCCTGGAAGGCATCTGTTCGATTGCAGAAGCAAATGCCTGGCTGCCCTGCTTTATTGAGCATTTCAATCAGAAGTTTGCCAAGTGTGCGCGAAACTCAAAGAATTTACATCGGCCATTAA
>NZ_JAMXXC010000075.1:0-438 GCF_024129855.1 Acinetobacter lwoffii | reverse complement strand
CAAAGGTCGTTTCAGCCTCACAAAAGCGCAGATGCAACAGCTTTCCAGTGGCGTCATCGATATAAACCAGCAAGCAGCATTTGGAAGCTCGACCTTCAAACCAGTCATGATATGAGCCATCAATCTGAATCAGCTCACCGAAGCAATCACGGTTATAGCGTGGCTGGTATGGGCGTTTTAGACGTTTGGATCGCGGAATCCAAAGGTCATTTGCAGTCATCCAGCGCCGAACCGTTTCTACCGGGATATTCAGGTCAAACATGCTGCTGAGCTTCTCATGCGCCAAGGTAGGTCCAAAGCCCAGCAGATGTTCAGAAATAATGGAAAGACATTCTGATTTTAACAGAACGTCATGGCGACGATGACCCGGTTGACCACGACTGGCATGCGTCATGCCTGAAACACCATCTTGATTGAGCTTCTGCAATAACCGGGTAA
>NZ_JAMXXC010000074.1:0-499 GCF_024129855.1 Acinetobacter lwoffii | reverse complement strand
CTATATTCTCACCAATAAAAATGTCTGGTTTATGATGGTTTTTATCACCATGGACTGGATATAAAATATAGATGCTGATCACTATGTCTGATAAAGAAATTCAACGTCTTGCAGTTCTGCAAGACGTTAGAGATCATCGTATTACCCAGGTCCGTGCTGCTGAAATCCTGAATCTTTCCACCCGTCAAATTACCCGGTTATTGCAGAAGCTCAATCAAGATGGTGTCTCAGGTATGGCACATGCCAGTCGTGGTCAACCGGGTCATCGTCGCCATGACGTCCTGCTAAAATCAGAATGTCTTTCCATTATTTCTGAACATTTACTTGGCTTTGGTCCTACATTGGCGCATGAGAAGCTCAGCAGCATGTTTGGCCTGCATATCCCGGTAGAAACGGTTCGTCGCTGGATGACTGCAAATGACCTCTGGATTCCTCGATCCAAGCGCCTGAAACGTCCATATCAGCCTCGATACAACCGTGATTGCTTCGGTGAGCTGAT
>NZ_JAMXXC010000073.1:0-511 GCF_024129855.1 Acinetobacter lwoffii | reverse complement strand
GTTAATTTCGCTAGAACTCATTTCTTGTAGTTGCCTACTTGAAACGAGTTTGAACAAATTATTTCAACTCAAATATATTCTGTTAATGATTTTTCCAGCCTTCGTCAGGTCAGGAAACTGTGATAAATCACAGAGATTATCAAGTGCGCGTATCATAACGCTTGTACTTGCTAATCTCTAGGATCTAAACACTTGATCGCTTAAGGACTAAACTAACAATCAGTTGATTGTCTATTTATTAGCTTTTGTCTTTATACATTCCGTAGGAATGTATGGTGGAGACTAGGAGAGTCGAACTCCTGACCTCCTGCGTGCAAAGCAGGCGCTCTACCAACTAAGCTAAGTCCCCAGCTTATCAATAAGTCAATGTATCGTTCTGTTCTGTTTGCTTCAGCACTTTCATGCTTCGTTAGTCAGATTTGGTGGGTCTGACAAGACTTGAACTTGTGACCCCACGCTTATCAAGCGTGTGCTCTAACCAACTGAGCTACAGACCCTCAGATACATCGTA
>NZ_JAMXXC010000072.1:0-626 GCF_024129855.1 Acinetobacter lwoffii | reverse complement strand
TGACTGCAAATGACCTCTGGATTCCTCGATCCAAGCGCCTGAAACGTCCATATCAGCCTCGATACAACCGTGATTGCTTCGGTGAGCTGATCCAGATCGATGGCTCATATCATGACTGGTTTGAAGGCCGAGCTTCCAAATGCTGCTTGCTGGTTTATATCGATGACGCCACTGGAAAGCTGTTGCATCTGCGCTTTTGTGAGGCTGAAACGACCTTTGATTATATGCTTTCAACCCGAGCCTACATTGAGCAATACGGCAAGCCTTTAGCGTTTTATAGCGATAAACACTCGGTATTCCGAGTGAATCAGAAATCGAGCCAAGATAGCCAGATCACGCAATTTGGGCGGATTCTGAATGAGTTAAATATTGATATTATCTTCGCCAACTCACCCCAGGCCAAAGGCCGTGTGGAACGTGCCAATAGAACACTCCAGGATCGCCTGATCAAGGAAATGCGCCTAGAAGGTATCTGTTCAATTGCCGAGGCAAATGCCTGGCTGCCCTGCTTTATTGAGCATTTCAATCAGAAGTTTGCCAAGTGTGCGCGAAACTCAAAGAATTTACATCGGCCATTAACCGAATCTCATCTTGAACTGGATGATATTTTTACCTGGCAGGAACCG
>NZ_JAMXXC010000071.1:0-717 GCF_024129855.1 Acinetobacter lwoffii | reverse complement strand
GTGAAGTGTGTCTAATCAACAGGGTTTTCGGTCTCTAAGCACTTTTTAAAGGGAACTTCATCGACTCAAATCTCTATTTGCAACAGTGCCCACAAATCTGTATTTAAAACACCAATAAGAAGCTGTCCAGATCTATCAAAGATCTGATCACAGAATTTGAGTAACCTTAAACTTTTTGCAGCCTTAAGTAAAGATATACAGAATTTTTGAAAAAAGCATAGGTCTAGATAATCAAGCTAGATTTTTTAGAACTCCACATTGGTCAATTGTACATAAGCCATCACAAGTACCTCTTAAATCAGATAATTGTTCAATAAGCTTTTGTTGCTTGATTATATTTTCTCTGATAGCACTGACATGTAAGTCAATTAATTCATTCACATCTGAACAATTTTTCTTGGGATTATCTTTATAGGTGAGTAATTGACGAATTTCATTCAAACTCATATTTAAAGTTCGGCAATTCAAAATAAACTTAATTCGCTCAACATAGCCTATATCGTAAAGGCGGTAATTTCCTTCTGTTCTTTCGGGTTCCGGAATTAAACCTTCCTTTTCATAAAACCTAATTGTTAATACTGAACATGAGGTTTTTTTAGAGAGTTCACCAATTTTTAAATGCATTAAGTTGGTATTTCCAAAAAATCTTGACTCTATAGTAACTATAGGGATTCTAATATTCAAAGTTTATAAATTTTTTTAATGGGTATAACTATG
>NZ_JAMXXC010000070.1:0-960 GCF_024129855.1 Acinetobacter lwoffii | reverse complement strand
GGCTTTGTTGCACAAAGATTTGAAATGCAAAGCGCCCCTAATTGAGCCAAATTTAAGGCGTAACTTGGGTAAGTGGTCGACCTAATTCCGTAAATCTGTTAAGGACTGCTACACGTGCATGGATCTCATTCACTTGGCTATCAAAACTCCTTGCACTGAGTTTATCTCCTAATAATTTGATGCAATGCATCTTGGTTTCCACCAAACTGCGGCGATGATAGCCTGACCATTTTTTCCATAATGTCCTGCCTAAACGTTTAACTGTTCGAAGTAATTCATTTCGCTCTAGCGAGCTACTCTTTGTATCTTTCCATGGTTTCGCATTTTTTCTAGGTGGAATCACCGCATGTGCTTGCCGATCTGCAATGACCTGACGGCATTGCTTGGTGTCATAAGCTCCATCGGTATAAACAGAGTCAATCTGCTCATCTTGTGGAATCTGATTAAGTAAATCACCAAGCACCTGTGAATCACTGACATTATTGGTTGTGAGCTGAATAGCGCGTATTTGTAGGGTTTTGGCATCTATACCAATATGTAGTTTACGCCATTGGCGACGATATTCAGCTCCATGTTTCTTGCGTTTCCATTCGCCCTCACCTAGAAACTTCATGCCTGTAGAGTCTACGAGTAGATGCAGCCCATCGCTACTTTTTTGGTAGCTGATTGCAATATCAATATGCTTTTGTCTTCTACAAAGCGTACTGTAATCTGGTGCGGTCCAATTTAATCCGCAAAGTTTAATCAGACTTTGCACAAAGCCAGTGACCATACGTAAAGATAGACGGAATAAGGATTTAATCATTAAGCAGCATTGGATAGCTGCGTCGGAGTAGGTTTGATTTCGCCCTTGTTTGCCTTTTGATGGAGCATACCATTGCGTAGCAGGATCAAACCAAATGGCAATATTTCCGCGACTCATGAGTGCTCGGTTATATGCGGGCCAATTGGTTGTGCGGT
>NZ_JAMXXC010000069.1:0-1041 GCF_024129855.1 Acinetobacter lwoffii | reverse complement strand
GGCTTTGTTGCACAAACCTAGCCTATAAGGTTTATTCAGTCCTATAATTTCAAAATGAATAAACCTACTCCTAAAACTTATCGTACAACCAACTGGTCTTCCTATAATCGCGCTCTCATTAATCGGGGCAACATTTCCATTTGGTTTGATCCAAACACTCAGTGGTATGCACAACCACAAAACAAGCAAGGTCGAAATCAAACTTACTCCGATACGGCTATTCAATGCTGTTTAATGATCAAATCTTTATTTAGACTCTCTTTACGCATGGTCACAGGTTTTGTTCAAAGTCTGATTAAACTTTGTGGATTAAATTGGACCGCACCAGATTACAGTACGCTTTGTCGAAGACAAAAACATATTGATATTGCGATTAGCTATCAAAAAAGTAGTGATGGGCTACATCTACTCGTCGACTCAACTGGCTTAAAGTTTCTAGGTGAAGGTGAGTGGAAACGTAAGAAACATGGACCTGAATATCGTCGCCAATGGCGTAAGCTTCATATTGGCATCGATGCTGAAACCTTGCAAATACGTGCAGTACAGCTTACTACAAATAATGTGAGCGATTCGCAAGTACTCGGTGATTTACTTGCTCAAATTCCCTTAGATGAACGAATTGATTCGGTCTATACCGATGGTGCTTATGACACGAAGCACTGCAGACAAGTCATTCTAGATCGAGATGCACATGCGCTCATTCCGCCAAGAAAAAATGCAAAACCATGGAAAGATCAGAAATTGAGATCTTTAGAGCGGAATGAGTTACTGAAAACAGTTAAACGTTTAGGAAGAACGCTTTGGAAAAAATGGTCTGGTTATCATCGTCGAAGTTTAGTTGAAACCAAGATGCATTGCATCAAACTATTAGGTGATAAATTAACAGCAAGGAGTTTTTCTAGTCAGGTGAATGAGATTCATGCACGCATAGCCGTATTGAACAAATTTACAGAATTAGGTCGTCCTCATACCCAAGTTGTCACTTGAATTCTGTTCAAATGAGCAGAGTGTTATCTTTTAAATCTTTGTGCAACAAAGCCA
>NZ_JAMXXC010000068.1:0-1139 GCF_024129855.1 Acinetobacter lwoffii | reverse complement strand
GGTCACGTTGACCATGGTAAAACAACTTTAACAGCTGCAATTGCAACTGTATGTGCGAAGAAATTCGGTGGCGAAGCGAAAGACTACGCTGCAATCGACTCTGCACCAGAAGAAAAAGCACGTGGTATTACAATTAATACTTCACACGTAGAATACGATTCTCCAACTCGTCACTACGCTCACGTAGATTGCCCGGGCCACGCCGATTATGTTAAAAACATGATTACTGGTGCTGCTCAGATGGATGGCGCGATCCTTGTATGTGCTGCGACTGATGGTCCTATGCCACAGACTCGTGAACACATCCTGCTTTCTCGTCAGGTAGGTGTACCTTACATCGTTGTATTCTTGAACAAATGCGACCTTGTAGACGACGAAGAGCTTCTTGAGCTAGTTGAAATGGAAGTTCGTGAACTTCTTTCTACTTACGACTTCCCGGGTGATGACACTCCAGTAATTCGTGGTTCTGCTCTTCTTGCGCTTAACGGTGATGACAGCCAATACGGCGAGCCAGCGGTAGTTGCGCTTGTTGAAGCACTTGACTCTTACATTCCAGAGCCAGAGCGTGCAATTGACCTTCCATTCCTTATGCCAATTGAAGACGTATTCTCAATCTCTGGTCGTGGTACAGTAGTAACTGGCCGTGTAGAGACTGGTATCGTTAAAGTAGGTGAGTCTGTAGAAATCGTTGGTATCCGTGATACTCAAACTACTACAGTAACCGGCGTAGAAATGTTCCGTAAGCTTCTTGACGAAGGTCGTGCGGGCGAGAACTGTGGTGTTCTTCTTCGTGGTACTAAGCGTGAAGACGTACAACGTGGTCAAGTATTGACTAAACCAGGTGCGATCAAGCCACACACTAAATTCGATGCGGAAGTATACGTACTTTCTAAAGAAGAAGGTGGTCGTCACACTCCATTCCTTAACGGTTACCGTCCACAGTTCTACTTCCGTACTACGGACGTAACTGGTGCGATCGCGCTTAAAGAAGGCGTGGAAATGGTTATGCCTGGTGACAACGTTGAGATGTCAGTAGAGCTAATCCACCCGATCGCAATGGACCCAGGTCTACGTTTTGCGATCCGTGAAGGCGGTCGTACAGTTGGTGCTGGTGTAGTTGCTAAAGTAACTGCATAATC
>NZ_JAMXXC010000067.1:0-1209 GCF_024129855.1 Acinetobacter lwoffii | reverse complement strand
TAAAGTGCCCCAAATAGAAGAATTACTACCTCACCGCTGGAAACCTGAACCCCGTTAAAACTTGGCGATGGCGTTCAGCGGATGCTTACGACGGTAATCATCAATCACATTCAACAATCGGAACTTACGACTATCGATCAGCTGGTCATGCATAAAATCCAGTGACCAGACCTGATTTGCCCGGATCGGCTCTTTCAGTGGTTCTGGTGCATGCCGTTTTAGTCTTCTTCTCGGTTTAATGCGCAGATTCAGTGCTAACTCACAGTAAATGCGATAAACACGTTTATGATTCCAAACATGGTTTTCAACATGACGTAGATAAGAGAAACACAGACCAAAACCCCAATCTGTATTTTCTTCAGTGAGCTCAATGAGCTGTTCTGCAATTAATGTATTGTCATCGTTTAACTTGGATCGATAACGGTAGCAGGTTTCACTGATACTAAATGCTCGGCAAGCCAAACGAATGCTAATCGCATAGTGGGCAACTGCCTGTTGTGCCATCTTACGTCGGCAAGATGGCCTCACCCTTGCGCAGCAGTGCTGCTCATTGCCATCGCTTCCTGAATGATCTCTGCCTTTAAGCGTTCCTCAGCATACATCTTTTTAAGTCTGGTATTTTCTGCTTCCAGTTCTTTGAGTTTTGCCATTAATGATGTATCCATACCGCCATATTTGGCACGCCATTTATAGAAGGTCGCATTACTCATACCGTGTTCACGACAAAGGGCGGCTACAGGTGTGCCAGACTCCGCCTGTTTCAAAATGGACATGATCTGACTGTCAGTAAATTTAGATGTTTTCATGCAGAATCTCCTGCCTATACTTTAAGAGAAAATTCTACTTTTAGGTCCTATTGTTTTTAGGAGGGATTACTGGGTACAAACATGGACATGATGAATCCAGATCAAACAAAAGAATAATTTGATTTTCGTTTGAAACTTTCTTTTCCAAATGAATTGTTTTTAAAGCAAACATAGTAAAGTTTATGAAGTATTCTTGAGGTCAACATATTATATTTTACAAATGAAATTGAAATTATTTAAGTTATTGAATTTTCGTTTAATAAAAGAAGATATGAAGTTATTATCAGGTATAAGTCATTTAACATAATCAATATTATACGAAATCAGTGTGTTAGAACCCATTTAAAGTGTCTATATTCTCACCAATAAAAATGTCTGGTTTATGATGGTTTTTATCACCATG
>NZ_JAMXXC010000066.1:0-1221 GCF_024129855.1 Acinetobacter lwoffii | reverse complement strand
AGTTGGTATTTCCAAAAAATCTTGACTCTATAGTAACTATAGGGATTCTAATATTCAAAGTTTATAAATTTTTTTAATGGGTATAACTATGAGTGGTTGTGGATGTAGTAAAGAAACACCATGCGAAGATAAGAAATCTCAACAAGAAAATCATCCATCAATTGCAGAAGCAAGCAATTCAAAGAATTGTGATAATACGCCTAGCTGTTGTGGTGAAGAGGAAGAAGAAAAATCTTCATCTCCTTGCTGTAACACTTCAAACAGTTGTGAAGATACCGCTCAATCCTGTTGTGGTTCTGATCCCAAAGAAAATTTAAGCACTGAAAACGTTTTAAAAGATTCGCACTACATGAGTGAATACTTAGTTCCCAAAATGGATTGTTCTGCGGAAGAACAGATGGTTCGTATGGCGCTATCTTCAATTGATGGTGTTCAAAAACTCATCTTTGATTTACCTAACCGTTCTTTAAAGGTTCTACATAATCAAAAAGATGAAAATATAACCACCAAACTTGAAGGACTGGGTTTTGGGGCAAAGCTTGTGAAGACTGAAACTTATATAAGCAATCAACAGGCCAAGCAAACAAGTACCTACACCATTCCTAAAATGGATTGCTCTGCTGAAGAGCAAATGGTCCGTATGACTCTTGCAGATCTTGAAGCAGTTAAAGGTCTTACTTTTGATCTTCCCAATCGAAAACTGAAAGTCTTCCATAATGAAGGGATTCAGCAAATTACGGCCAAACTCGAAGGACTGGGTTTTGGGGCGAAACTTGATGAAACACAGCTTTCTTCAGGTGACCTACCCAATGAACCTGATCCTGTAAGACAAGCTAAAGTACTTAAACTGTTATTAGGCATTAATGCTCTACTGTTCTTTATAGAATTCATCAGCGGTATTATTGCTGCTTCTACAGGATTGATTGCTGATTCTCTAGATATGTTTGCCGATGCAGCCGTTTATGGTATTGCGCTATATGCCGTCGGGAAAGCTGCGAAATATCAAGTAAAAGCAGCTCATTTTGCAGGCTGGATTCAGTTATTACTCGCTGTCATCGTGATTGTTGACGTCATTAGACGATTCATGTTTGGAAGCGAGCCAGAATCAACGCTCATGATTGTTATTGGCCTGCTCGCACTTATAGCTAACGTGACATGCTTATATCTTATTTCTGGTCATCGAGAAGATGGCGCACATATGAAAGCCAGTTGGATTTTCTC
>NZ_JAMXXC010000065.1:0-1391 GCF_024129855.1 Acinetobacter lwoffii | reverse complement strand
GTAATGCCAGTCAGTTAAGCAAAAAAAGTTAAAATGCTGTAAAAAGAGCGTATGTAAATACGCTCTTTTTTTATGAATTTATCTCAGAATCTAGATTTAACATTAAAACAAACCCTACCTTCACTTTCACAATTCAGTGAATTGATTGATTTAAACTGGATTGAAGATTGCTTAGACCAAACAGGTAAAGCATCAATTCGAAAAAGAAAACTGCCTGCTGAACATGTTGTTTGGCTGGTAATCGGACTTGCTCTATTTCGAAATCAACCGATTTGGTATGTGGTTCAACAATTGCAACTTGTTTTCGGTACGGCAGAATACTGTGTACCGAGTGCATCCGTACAAGCAAGACAACGCTTAGGCTTAGAACCCATGAGTGCTTTATTTTCGACATTAAGTCAGGCATGGTTTAAAGACTCACAACAACAATATAGCAACTTTCACGGTCTATGCGTTTGTGCTGTAGATGGTGTGGTTTGGTCTATGCCTCATACAGAAGAAAACTTTAAGCACTTTGGTTCATCCAAAGGCAAAACAGCAGCTGCACCTTACCCACAAGTTAGAGTGACTTGCCTGGTGAATACCAATACCCATGAAATGATTGATGCCCAAATGGGCAGTATGGATCAAGGTGAATTAACCTTAGCCAGTCAATTAAAAGCACCAGTTCGCAGTATTACCCTATTTGATCGTGCTTACTTCTCTGCTGATTTTTTAGTGAGCTGGCAATCTCAGGCAGAAGAGAGTCATTGGTTGATGCGAGCAAAGGACAACCTGCGTTATGAAGTGATTCATCATAATGCGGCCCATGACTTTCAGATCAAAATGCTTGTTTCAGCAAGAGCAAAAAAGATAAATCCGTCATTGGGTGACTATTGGGAAGCACGTTTAATTGAAGTTGAATATGCAGGAAAAATAAGACGTTACATTACATCATTAACAAATTCTAAAGTTTATCCATTCAAAGACCTTGCAATGCTTTATATCCAGCGTTGGGAAATAGAAATGTGTTATCGGGAAATTAAAAGTGATTTACAGGATGCAAGGATTTTAAGAAGCAAACAACCTGATTTGGTCTATCAAGAATTGTGGGGGGTATTTATTGCATATAATATCTTAAGAAGACAGATGAGGTTTATCGCTGAACATGCAAAGGTGAGTCCTTTAAGGATCAGTTTCCATATTGCATCTATGAGTATTATCAATATCTTAAGGCACACACCTTTAGAATCAGCAGGAAACCTACCCAAACATTTAGCGCAATTATTTGAACAATCTAAAATATTTGTATTACCTGAAAAAAGGCAAAGGCAATGTCCGCGAGTAGTGAAAATTAAAGCACAAAAATATCCAAGAAAATGCCAGTCAATTTCTTAACTGACTGGCATTAC
>NZ_JAMXXC010000064.1:0-1479 GCF_024129855.1 Acinetobacter lwoffii | reverse complement strand
ATAACTATATGATTTTAAAAGTTTTGATTATTTTTTGATCCAAAATTAAATTTATTTAAATCAGATGCTTACATATTTATGCAACAAAGCCTCATTTTAAGGGATGTTATCAAGTGCTACAAAATTTTTTTGAAAAGAGTAGATTTTTAGTTATTATAGTTATTATAAATTGCATAATATCTTCTATTTTTTTATATTTATCAACTATATATCTTCTAATTGATGCAATAATTTTTATTATAAAAAATATATATGCAACTAATTTTGAAGTAAAAATAGTTGTTGTTAAATTTTTAAAAATCCTCGATGTCTCGTTAATTGCTATTACATTTCATTTAATTTCAGCAGGTTTTTATAAATTATTTATTCAACAAGCTATTTTTGACAATAGTTCTTTTCTTAAGACACTATCAATTAATAAGTTTCATGATCTAAAAGTTATTATATTACATGTATCTATTATAGTTATAGTCATCTTGTTTTTAGAAGATATTGTTGTTTTTGGTGGAACTTTAGCCAACTTATATGCTGGTATTTCTTCTAGCCTAGTCATATTAGCAATAATTTTTACTTGTAAGCTATTAGATAATGATCATCACAAAGACGATGAATAACTTAAATCGCAAGGACTCATTTATAATTACTCTTTTATTTGAGCATTTAATTGAAGTTAAGATTAGAGATCGTCATGTATTGAGAAAAAATGTCTGATTCAAACTTCACTAAACTCAAAATTGCGTCAAAGATTGCAGCTTCAAATAGAAATACTGCACTCTTTCTTTAATCAAAAAATCTGCATGCTTGGTTTTTCCATAAGAAAAAAACCAAAAAATGATCCAATATTCTTAGAAACTGGCAAAAATTTTCTAAAAAAATCCCGATCAGGATTCGGAACTTTTCTAACTCCAAATGGCTTTGTTGCACAAACCTAGCCATTCTGAATTAAAAAAGCTGGATGAATACTTTGTTGGGCTGAATGTGATTTCGGTTGAGAAAGCAAATTCAAGTTTTATTTTTCGTTGTGACGGCTTAGACAGCCCTGAAAAAATTATTCTAGCTAATAATTTATTAGAGGAAATTAATCAAAAAATCTATTCTAATTATAGATTAATTTAAATTTTCCTAAAGTTTTTAGAAAATCAAAAATGGGAGCTTAAACTCCCATTTTTATTAATGATTTTTTAAATCTTTTAACATTGCTTCACGCAGAATTTTATTCATGCGTGTCTGATAGCCTTTCCCTTGTGCTTTTAACCATGCAAGTACATCAGCATCAAGACGAACAGAGGTTTGTTGCTTTACTGGACAATAAAATTGCCCATGACGAATAGCATTACTTCAGTCTGTAATTTCAGGAATATCTGATAGATCTAATAGCTCATCTGGTACATTGTTATTCACCAATTAAAATGTCTATGCGATAAACCATTTAAAATGTCCTGTTTTTAACCACAAGAGTCAAGCACAGGATTTAACTTT
>NZ_JAMXXC010000062.1:0-2433 GCF_024129855.1 Acinetobacter lwoffii | reverse complement strand
CTAAGCACAAACGAATAAAAGAATTGCTAGCAGCTGGCAATATGACTAAGGAAGAAATTGCCAAAGCAGTGAATTGTGGAGTTGCAACTGTTTATCGAGTTGCTAAAGTCATTTAAAAAGGCTTGTATCAGTGCTTCCCTTATGTCATATCTATTTACAAAGGAACAAGGCATTCTTAAAGATCAAAAGAAGGGATTAATGATGAAAAAGCATTTGATTTTCCTTGTTTTTATAGTGATGGTTTTTATTTTAGCTCTAGTTGTAAAGATTAATAATGATTATAAAAAAGGGCAAGCATTAAAGAAATTGGAACTAGTTGAAAAGCAAATCCATTAGGTAAAAATTGACTTATACTTATTTAACTAACGCTAATAACTAAGCCCAAAAAACACCTAGACCCAGTGCTATACACGCTTAGTTTTTTTATATTTCAAAAGAGTATTTTAGCAAATATCATAAAAGACCGGTCTATTCTCAAGCCGGTTTTTTATATCGCAGAGCATCATGGCTTCATCATAGATATATGAATATTAAGATAAATAAAAAGCCCTATAGTCTCTCCCGTTACTATAAGGCTTATAAAACGCTGTAATTTTTTTCTTAATTACCTACTTTTCGATGTAAGTTATGAATATATTTTACCTATTGGTAAAAATAAAGATATAAGACAAAAGATGAATATGCTAGGAATTTCGCATAACAACCATCATGTTAAATGCGGGGATAAATAAAAGAATTGAAAATATATCTAAGATTTATTAAGATATATCTTAATAAATCTTAGATATACCAACTTATGAATGAAACAACTGACTCTTTGCTGATAAATTCAGATACGCCATCACGTAAAAGCCGTTTATTTGAATCTGGCCATATGAAATTGCTAGTGCTTTCTTTAATTGAACAAGCGCCTAGATACGGTTACGAAATTATTAAAAGCATTGGTGAGTTGGTAGGTGGTGGATATAGCCCAAGTACAGGCACAATTTACCCAACCTTATCTTATCTTGAAGACATGCAATTTGTTTCTATTGAAAAACCTGATGGTGACCGTAAGCAGTACAAGATTACAGTGACTGGTATTAACCATTTAAATGGTCAAAGAGAGCATTTAGAACATATCCTTGGCCGCTTAGAGACGCGACGTGAAATTCAAAATAATGATCAATATCTAGATATCTATCGTGCAATGGCAA
Organism: Acinetobacter lwoffii; assembly: GCF_024129855.1. Classification (GTDB taxonomy): domain Bacteria; phylum Pseudomonadota; class Gammaproteobacteria; order Pseudomonadales; family Moraxellaceae; genus Acinetobacter; species Acinetobacter lwoffii_L. Next base: position 1,237 of record NZ_JAMXXC010000062.1, on the reverse strand, counting down.
ACTTAAAAACATCATTGCGACTTAAATTAAAAAATAATGCACTGACTGAAGAAACAATTCATCAAATTGCTAAGAGCATTGATCAAGCTGCTGTTGATATTAGCTGTCTTAAAAATGAGGTAGTCCGATGAAACAACATAAATATCAAATTAGTGTAAAGCATCTTGTCGATCCAAAAGGACAGCCTTCAACTTACACTGAAGATCTTGTTTTTACTGCTTATAATCACGATGATATTTTCAAAGTTTTAGAAAAATTGCAGCAGAAAAAAATTATAGATGAAGAATCAATGAAATCTTTTGCCGTAGGATTAAAGCTTATGGGAGAAGTGTTATTAGAAAATAAAGATATTCCTTTATTTAAAGATTTTTCGCCGCAATTTATTGAATTTATTAAATCAATCAAAAAACTTTAACTTACGGAGTTAGTCCATTTAAATCTATTCCTTTTAGTTAATCTGATATGAAAAATATTTAAGGTTAAATTATTTAGTTTTCTTAAAATTAACATAATACACCTTATACGAATGCAAAAATGGGAGCTATAAGCTCCCATTTTTAGTCTTTAATGCGCTTTTTAGCTTCTTCATAAACTATGCTATCAGCTCGTTTCCCGACTGTGATGAGCAAGATAACTACCTGATCATCTTTAAATTGATAGACAAGTCTGACACCAGCTTTTAATAATTTAATTTTATAGCAACCTGCAAGATCGCCTCTCAGCATATTCTTTGGAATATGTGGCTGCTCTATGACTTTGGCTAGTTTCTTCTTAAATTGATCTCGTATAGCAACAGGGAGTTTTTCCCATTCTGCTGTAAAGTCTTTGTGACGTAAAAGCTTATAAGTCATCTAATGTGACTTCCTCAAACATCTCTTTAGGGTCATTAATGCGCTTACGGACAAGAGCTAATAATTCTTCATCTTCTTCTGAAAGCAAAGCTTTTTTGACAGGTAGTTTCCCAGTCGTAGCAACATACTCAAGAATACTAGTAAAGAAATCTGTAGGTGCAATACCTTGTTCTTTAAGGATGGAATAGGATTTTTCTTTAAGGGCTTCATCGACCCTGAAGTTAACAGTAGCCATCATATCTCCCAGTTATTTAATGTGCTAAGAGTACTGTAATGCAAATTGCATTACAAGTCGTGTTATTCACCAATTAAAATGTCTATGCGATAAACCATTTAAAATGTCCTGTTTTTAACCACAAGAGTCAAGCACAGGATTTAACTTTCTT
>NZ_JAMXXC010000061.1:0-2514 GCF_024129855.1 Acinetobacter lwoffii | reverse complement strand
GTAAGCGTCCGCTGAACCCCACTTTTTCTAACTCATTAATACCGCGATAGTGTCCACTTAAATTTAAGTGGACACCTATTTATGGATTTAAAGACAGTTATAGACAGTGCACCAACGCTAAAAAAGCCCCGTCGAACCTTCACAGCTGAATTTAAACATCAACTTATTCAGCAATGCCAGCAGCCAGATACATCAGTGGCCAAGGTAGCAATGCAACATCAGATCAATGCCAATCTGCTACATAAATGGATTCGTCAGTCCAGATCAATGCCCCCTGCATTAAAAACCCCATCCATTCCACAGACTGACTTTCTTCCGGTCATTCTTCACCCGACTCCAGTCAAACAAGAAGCACCTCTACCACCTGTGCCAGAGAAGAAAGCTGTCGCTCATATCAGGATTCCATTACATGAGGCACCAAGTTCCGCAAGGGATCAGATGATCGAGATCGACTGGCCGGTGGAGTCAGTAACTGAATTACTGTTGCTGATCCAGGGTTTGACTCAATGATTCGTATTGATGAGATCTGGTTGTCTACCCAGCCGATGGACATGCGTGCAGGGATGGATACAGCCATGGCTCAGGTGCTGAGAGCCTTTGGCTACATCAAACCGCATTGCGCTTACCTGTTCTGTAATAAGCGTGGCCATCGTATGAAAGTGCTGGTGCATGATGGACTGGGTATCTGGCTGTGTGCCCGGCGGCTGGAACAGGGGAATTTCCACTGGGCTAAAGTTCACCAGGGTGAAAGTATGGCGATCAGCCCGGAGCAGTTACAGGCACTGATCCAGGGTTTGCCCTGGCAAAGAATCGGACTGCAGCAAGTGGTAACAATGCTCTAAACCAGGCTCATCCATTCTGCTATTCTCCAAACGTTCTATTTCCTCTGCATCATGACCTCAGGCATACTGTGGTCATGAATACGCTGCCTGATTTAAGCCAACTGACCCATGAACAACTGCTGGAATTTACCAGACAGTTGGCGATGCAGCATCAGTCTCTGGCACAATCTAAACAACAACTGGAACAATCAAATCAGCAATTAGATGCCAGAGTTCAACATCTTGAAGTCACCAATCAGCAATTAGATTCTAAAGTTCAACATCTTTCTATTCTCAATCAAAAATACGAGCATGAGCTTGCACTATTTAAACAGCATAAATTCGGCAGTAAAAACGAACATCTAACCGCAAAACAAATCCATCTCTGGGATGAAGCGGTTGAAGAAGATATTGCAGCGGTTGATCTGGAACTGGAACGACTGAATGCAGATAAAACCAATGCAGCTGCACAGAAAGCCCCAGTCAACAAACCTAAACGTCGGCTGTTGCCAGATCATCTACACACCCTCCGTATTGAGCATGAACCTGAATCAACACAATGCAGTTGTGGCTGTACCTTGCGTCGTATCGGTGAAGATGTCAGTGAAAAACTGAATTTCAGACCGGCACAGTTCTATAAGGAACAGCATGTGCGTGGTAAATGGGTCTGTGATCAGTGTGACACTCTGACTCAGCAAGCGATGCCAGCCTATGTGATTGATAAAGGCATTGCTTCACCTGAATTGCTTAGCCATGTGCTGGTGTCAAAGTATGCCGATCATTTGCCTTTGTACCGTCAACGTCAAATCTTTCTACGCGCAGGTGTTGATCTGTCTAGATCAACGTTATCTGACTGGATTGGCCGCTGTGGGGTGGAACTGGAACCTCTGGCCAATGCCTTAAAACAGGTGGTACTGCAACAGCAGGTGATCCATGCAGATGAAACACCGGTGACGGTCATGCAGATGGGTGAAAATGAGAAAAAGCCCAAAAAAGGTTATGTCTGGGCCTATGCCAGCACACAGTACAATCCAGTTCAGGCAGTGATCTATGACTTTCAAGATAGCCGTTCTGGCCAGCATGCTGAAGACTTCCTGAAAGGCTGGCAGGGTCATTTGGTCTGTGATGATTACAGTGGTTATAAAGCACGCTTTAGATCAGGTCAGGTCATTGAGGTGGGCTGCATGGCACATGCACGTCGTAAATTCCATGAACTACATGTGACCAAGAAAAGTCAGGTCGCTGAACAGGCATTAGTGCTGATTCAGAAATTATATGCGATAGAAGCAGAATTAAGAAAAAAGATGGATGGTACAGCGGAAGACCGCTGCGAATACCGACAACAGCATAGTCAACCGGTCATGCAACAACTATATGAATGGCTCAACCAACATCAGCTGACGGTGCCATCGAGTTCTCCAACCGCCCGGGCGATCAATTACAGCCTAAAACGTTGGACTGCTTTAAGCCGCTATCTGGATGATGGCAATCTACCCATTGACAATAATTGGATAGAGAACCAAATGCGTCCCTGGGCCTTGGGGCGTAAGAACTGGCTATTTGCAGGTTCGCTGCGCAGTGGTCAACGAGCTGCCAATATCATGACTTTAATCCAGTCAGCAAAGCTGAATGGCTTGGATCCGTATGCCTATTTAAGTGATGTGCTGAAAAGGTTGCCAACACATAAAGTGCC
>NZ_JAMXXC010000060.1:0-2886 GCF_024129855.1 Acinetobacter lwoffii | reverse complement strand
GAAAGTGCCGACCGTGGAAGGGATTCATCTGCTGTATCTCGAAATAAATAAGATATTTAGCTTATCACGTCAGCCTATTTGCAACAGTGCCCCTGCCACAGCCCTAGTTTTGTTTATCGTCCTAGCATCAGTTATGCCTCAAATTGGGCTTGCAAAAAGTGCAGCTCTTCAAGCTTTACCAATTTATATTTCTTTTGCCATTATTGCTCCATTCGTGGGTTGGATAATTGCTCGTATTTTTCGATTAGAATCTGGCTCTGCTAGTGCTGTGTCCTTTTCAGCATCATATAGAAATTCATTTGTTATTCTTCCATTAGCTTTTGCAATTCCGGGAAGTATGCCCATAATTCCTGCTGTAATCTTGACTCAGACTATCGTTGAACTATGCTTTTTACCAATCTATATTCGTCTGATACCTCGACTATTCAAAACCTAGAGATTTAAACATTTAAGTAGTTGTTATAGTTAGATAAAAGTATTCAGAAGCCCACGCTTACATCGAGTAATTTAATAAAGGGGGGGAGCTAGCTCCCCCCCTCTTTTATTCATTTGCTAATTAAAACTTACTCGCAACTTGATATGTGATGAATGAAAAGATGTAGGCTAATGCAAACAAATAAGTTGCCATAACGACAGGCTGTTTCCAGCTACCTGTTTCTCGTCTAATTGTTGCTAACGTGGCAAGACAATGTGGAGCAAAAATAAACCATACCAATAATGATAAACCTGTGGCTAACCCCCATCCATCCGGGCCTGAAATTTGACTTAACAGACTTTGAGTTACAGTATCTTCATCACCTGACATTGCATAAATCACCCCAAGAGCTGCAATTACAACTTCCCTTGCTGCCATAGCAGGAATGAGTGCAATACATATTTCCCATGTAAAACCAATAGGCGCAAATATAGGGTGAATTAAATGTCCTAACTGACCAGCTAAACTATAGTTAATGGCTGGCATGGTTGCATTATCTGGTGCTTGAGGGAACGTGACTAGCACCCATAACAAGATAGACAGTGCAACGATAATGCCACCAACTCGTTTTAAGAAAATAGTTGCCCTATCATATAAGCCTAATGCAATATTTCTAATATCTGGAATTCGGTATGTGGGAAGCTCAAAAATAAAAATACTTTCAGTTTTATCTTTTCGAACCAACTTCAGAAAGAGTGAAACTAATAACGCTGAGACTATTCCCGACATATAAAGACCAAAAAGGACTAATCCTTGCAGACTTAACCAGCCGTAGATTAATTGGTTCGGAATAAATGCCGCGATCAATAAAGCATATACGGGCAATCTTGCTGAACAGGTCATCAATGGTGCAATCATAATTGTTGCTAATCGGTCCCGTTCAGAGCTGATACTTCTGGTTGCCATAATTCCGGGAATCGCACAAGCAAAACTGGATAGCAGAGGAATAAATGAACGGCCGCTAAGCCCGGCTTTAGACATTAATTTATCTAAAAGAAATGCTGCTCGGGGTAAATAGCCTGACTCTTCAAGCATTAAAATGAAGAAGAATAAAATCAAAATCTGAGGCATATATGCAAGCACGCTACCTGTGCCAGCAATTACCCCATCGACTACCAAGCTTTTTAATAGAGGATGTTGGATTAGTGGTCCAATAAAATCACTGAGCCATACGATAAAATTTTCAATGAATTCTATAAAAGGTGTTGCCCATATAAATACCGCTTGGAACATCACAAACATGGTTAAAGTTAAGATTACTAAACCTAATACAGGATGTAGAAAAATTTTATCTAGAAATGCGGTTCTTTTATCACCATTGTCATTATTTAAAATAACTTGTTTGGTGATTTGTTTGACCTGTTCAAAATGACTTAATTCAGAATGATAAGGAGTAATAAAAAGATTTTTTTGATCTAATTGATTAATTAAATCTTGAATTCCTTTTGTTTTAACTGCGACAGCTTCAACTACAGGGATACCTAACAGTTGAGACAGTTTATCCTTATCAATGGAAATACCACGCTTTTTGACCTCATCCATCATATTTAATACAAGAATCATAGGGCGATTTAAAGCACGAACTTCGAGAACCAAGCTCAAATGTAAGCTTAAATTTGTGGCATCTACGACGCATATAAAAATGTCGGGTAGAATTTCACCTTTTAGCTCGCCCAAACAAACTGCCCTGGTGACTTCTTCATCTAAACTACTAGGTTTTAAACTGTAAGTTCCGGGTAAGTCCAATACTCGTATTGCATCACCAGAAGGTAAGTTAAAAGAACCTTCTTTTCTTTCTACGGTAACCCCAGCATAGTTGGCAACTTTTTGTCGCGTACCAGTAAGTGTATTAAATAAAGAGGTTTTTCCGCAATTTGGATTACCGACTAATGCAATATTCTTAATCTTCATTGGATACTAACTCTACAAAAATTCTTTCAGCTTCATTCTTTCTTAATGCGAATCTTGAAGTTTCAATCTGAACTAAAACAGGATCTCCGCCAAAAACACCTTTAGCGAGTACTTGTAGAGTTTCACCCTCTCTAAAACCTAATAGTTGGAGCCGTTCCAATACGGGATCAGTGGTATGACTGTATTGATTACCTTTTTTGAGATCTCTAATTTTGACGATCTGATTTTGTTTAACTTGAAATAGATTCATTTTCGATACTCTTACTTCAAAGCCAAAATCTTTCGAGCACCATTAAGCACGAATAAAGAAACCAGGATGCCAATGATTAAGTCTGGATAAGCTGATCCCGTCCACGCCACGAGTACACCGGCAAATATAACGCCCATATTTACGACAACGTCATTCGCCGAGAAAATCCAACTGGCTTTCATATGTGCGCCATCTTCTCGATGACCAGAAATAAGATATAAGCATGTCACGTTAGCTATAAGTGCGAGCA
>NZ_JAMXXC010000059.1:0-3154 GCF_024129855.1 Acinetobacter lwoffii | reverse complement strand
AATCATTAACAGAATATATTTGAGTTGAAATAATTTGTTCAAACTCGTTTCAAGTAGGCAACTACAAGAAATGAGTTCTAGCGAAATTAACTGAATCAAGCGTTTTGGTATATGAATCTAATTGAAGCTGTACGGTGCTTAAGTGCACAAACGCCAACTGTATGAGTGTGATGAGAGATCATCACAATCTGTTGCTTATCCCACTTGTAAGGATAAACGACTGTTTGGGGTTGTATAGTCAAGTAATTAAGTGCATGTGGTGGATGCCTTGGCAGTCAGAGGCGAAGAAAGACGTGATAGCCTGCGAAAAGCTCCGGGGAGGCGGCAAATATCCTGTGATCCGGAGATGTCTGAATGGGGAAACCCACTTACCATAAGGTAGGTATTGCAACATGAATACATAGTGTTGCAAGGCGAACGAGGGGAAGTGAAACATCTCAGTACCCTTAGGAAAAGAAATCAATTGAGATTCCCTCAGTAGCGGCGAGCGAAAGGGGAAGAGCCCATTAAGTCATATAAGTTCTAGTGGAACGCTCTGGGAAGTGCGACCGTAGACGGTGATAGTCCTGTACACGAAAGGGCTTATATGATGATGTCGAGTAGGGCGAGGCACGTGAAACCTTGTCTGAATATGGGGGGACCATCCTCCAAGGCTAAATACTCCTGACTGACCGATAGTGAACCAGTACCGTGAGGGAAAGGCGAAAAGAACCCCTGTGAGGGGAGTGAAATAGATCCTGAAACCGCATGCATACAAGCAGTGGGAGCCGGCTTAGTCCGGTGACTGCGTACCTTTTGTATAATGGGTCAGCGACTTATATTCAGTAGCGAGGTTAACCGAATAGGGGAGCCGTAGGGAAACCGAGTCTTAATAGGGCGTTTAGTTGCTGGGTATAGACCCGAAACCAGGTGATCTATCCATGAGCAGGTTGAAGGTTGGGTAACACTAACTGGAGGACCGAACCCACTGTCGTTGAAAAGCCAGGGGATGACTTGTGGATAGGGGTGAAAGGCTAATCAAACTTGGTGATAGCTGGTTCTCCCCGAAAGCTATTTAGGTAGCGCCTCGGACGAATACCATTGGGGGTAGAGCACTGTTTCGGCTAGGGGGTCATCCCGACTTACCAAACCGATGCAAACTCCGAATACCAATGAGTACTATCCGGGAGACAGACTGCGGGTGCTAACGTCCGTAGTCAAGAGGAAAACAATCCAGACCGCCAGCTAAGGCCCCAAAATTATAGTTAAGTGGGAAACGATGTGGGAAGGCATAGACAGCTAGGAGGTTGGCTTAGAAGCAGCCACCCTTTAAAGAAAGCGTAATAGCTCACTAGTCGAGTCGGCCTGCGCGGAAGATGTAACGGGGCTAAAACTATATGCCGAAGCTGCGGATGCATAATTTATTATGCGTGGTAGGGGAGCGTTCTGTAAGCCGATGAAGGTGGATTGAGAAGTCTGCTGGAGGTATCAGAAGTGCGAATGCTGACGTGAGTAACGACAATGCGAGTGAAAAACTCGCACGCTGAAAGACCAAGGGTTCCAGTCCAACGTTAATCGGGGCTGGGTGAGTCGACCCCTAAGGCGAGGCCGAGAGGCGTAGTCGATGGGAAATTGGTTAATATTCCAATACTTCTGTGTAATGCGATGAGAGGACGGAGAAGGTTAAGTCAGCCTGGCGTTGGTTGTCCAGGTGGAAGGTTGTAGGCATGTATCTTAGGCAAATCCGGGGTACTCTATGCTGAGAACTGATAGCAAGCTGTACTTGTACAGTGAAGTGGCTGATACCATGCTTCCAGGAAAAGTCTCTAAGCTTCAGTTACACAGGAATCGTACCCGAAACCGACACAGGTGGTCAGGTCGAGTAGACCAAAGCGCTTGAGAGAACTCTGCTGAAGGAACTAGGCAAAATGGTACCGTAACTTCGGGAGAAGGTACGCTGTTGTCTGTGATAGGACTTGCTCCTTGAGCGGCCGACAGCCTCAGAAACCAGGCCCCTGCAACTGTTTATTAAAAACATAGCACTCTGCAAACACGAAAGTGGACGTATAGGGTGTGATGCCTGCCCGGTGCTGGAAGGTTAATTGATGGGGTTAGCGTAAGCGAAGCTCTTGATCGAAGCCCCAGTAAACGGCGGCCGTAACTATAACGGTCCTAAGGTAGCGAAATTCCTTGTCGGGTAAGTTCCGACCTGCACGAATGGCATAATGATGGGGGCGCTGTCTCCAGCAGAGACTCAGTGAAATCGAATTCGCCGTGAAGATGCGGTGTACCCGCGGCTAGACGGAAAGACCCCGTGAACCTTTACTGCAGCTTGACATTGAACTTTGATCTTACTTGTGTAGGATAGGTGGGAGGCTTTGAAGTCGCGACGCTAGTTGCGATGGAGCCGTCCTTGAAATACCACCCTGGTAATATTGAGGTTCTAACTCTGTCCCGTTATCCGGGACGAGGACCATGTCTGGTGGGTAGTTTGACTGGGGCGGTCTCCTCCTAAAGAGTAACGGAGGAGTACGAAGGTGCGCTCAGCGTGGTCGGAAATCACGCGTAGAGTATAAAGGCAAAAGCGCGCTTAACTGCGAGACCCACAAGTCGAGCAGGTACGAAAGTAGGTCTTAGTGATCCGGTGGTTCTGTATGGAAGGGCCATCGCTCAACGGATAAAAGGTACTCTGGGGATAACAGGCTGATACCGCCCAAGAGTTCATATCGACGGCGGTGTTTGGCACCTCGATGTCGGCTCATCTCATCCTGGGGCTGAAGCAGGTCCCAAGGGTATGGCTGTTCGCCATTTAAAGAGGTACGCGAGCTGGGTTTAGAACGTCGTGAGACAGTTCGGTCCCTATCTACCGTGGGCGTTGGAAATTTGAGAGGATCTGCTCCTAGTACGAGAGGACCAGAGTGGACGAACCTCTGGTGTACCGGTTGTCACGCCAGTGGCATCGCCGGGTAGCTATGTTCGGAAGGGATAACCGCTGAAAGCATCTAAGCGGGAAGCCTACCTCAAGATAAGATTTCCCCGAGACTTTATGTCTCCTAAAGAGCCGTTGAAGACTACGACGTTGATAGGTTGGATGTGGAAGCATAGTGATATGTGAAGCTGACCAATACTAATTGCTCGTGAGGCTTGACTATACAACACCCAAACAGTTGTTGTA
>NZ_JAMXXC010000058.1:0-3233 GCF_024129855.1 Acinetobacter lwoffii | reverse complement strand
CCAGTCCATGGTGATAAAAACCATCATAAACCAGACATTTTTATTGGTGAGAATATAGACACTTTAAATGGGTTCTAACAAGTCGACTTCGTATAACCGCCATTATGTTAAATGGAACCTTCTTTAGTTGAATATTCATACTTTCAATGGAGCAAAACTTGCAGAATCTTGTCTAATTTGTAATCCTTGCAGCCAAGGGTGTCTAGCTGAGCTAAGGCAGGTATTTGTTGTAGTCGGGCCGCTATAATATTGATAAAGAGCGCCTGTATGTTTAATTTCAAGATTTTTAATAAAGTCTCTACGGAAGTGTTGACGATAAAAAATGACCTTCAGCTTAATTCTGAAATTCAACTTATAACAAAATATAAGACCTCTACTTCTGAAGATTATAAAAAAGCAATTATTTTGATCTTTAAAGAACGTGGTTATTTAGCTTTAGAGATTGGTCAACTATTGGAAAATTAAAGTAAAAGATTTATTCTGATCAGATAGGCACCCTTATTTAAAGGTGCCTATTCATTTTAGAAATTCTTAAATTTCAATCTGACTACCTAGCTCTACCACCCGGTTAGAAGGGATTTTATAAAAATCACTGACAGGGCTGGTATTTTTTTGCATTGCGACAAATAACTTTTCACGCCATGTAGACATCTTGCTGGACAGACTTGGAATTAATCTTTCTCTAGAAACAAAGAAGCTGATATTCATTAAGTCATACTCAAGATCCAGTACTGAAAAAGCTTGTTTCAATGAATGAGGCACATTAGGCTCTTCTTTAAATCCATAATGGATCGTTATTCTGAAAAAACCATTCTCTAGTACTTCAGTAACGATTCGCTTAGCTTCATCAACATACGGGATTTCAGAAGTCTTGATTGTCACCAAAAAATTACGTTCATGCAGAACTTTATTATGCTTTAGATTATGTAAAAGCGCATGGGGTACGACTTGAGGCGTTCCAGTTAAAAATACGGCATTTCCACTCACTTTCTGACCTGTCTGTTCAAGGTGCTCAAGAAACACATTCAGTGGAAGCGTGTCCTTCTGCAGTTTGTCCTGAAGAATCTCTCTGCCTTTTTTCCAGGTCATCATGAGGGTAAAAACAATAACCGCAATAACGACTGGTACCCAGCCTCCAATCAGGACTTTTAATAGGTTTGAACTCAGCAAAACCAGATCAATAAAGGCGAATGGAATAATGAACAGTAAGACTTTCCATGTTTTCCATTTCCAGTAACTATAAGCCAGAAAAGCTACTAACAGTGTGTCACAGAACATGGTCACAGTGACGGCCAGACCATAAGCACCTGCCAACTTGCTGCTACTTTCAAATATTAAGATCAAGATGGTGATAGAGATAAACAGGAGCCAGTTCAGTAATGGAATATAAATTTGTCCAATTTCCGAAGCGGAGGTATGTAAAACTGTAAGCCTAGGTAGATATCCCAACTGTATTGCCTGTTTAGCCATTGAGAATACCCCACTGATTAAAGCCTGTGAGGCAATCACTGCAGCTGCAGTAGCCAGAATAATCATAGGATATAGAAGGGCTGAAGGCAGAAGCAGGTAAAAAGGATTGGTGATAGCCGAAGGATCTCTTAACAGTAATGCTCCTTGTCCAGCATAATTCAGCATCAGACATGGCAGTACAATTAAAAACCAGCCTAACTTGATCGGTAAAATACCAAAATGTCCCATATCCGCATATAAGGCTTCACCACCTGTTACTGTTAAAACCACAGCTCCCATCACAAAAAATGAAATAAGAGGATTGTTAATAACGAATAAAAAAGCCCAGTGTGGGCTGAATAATGCAAGAACAAATGGACTTTGAATAATACTCATAATGCCAATGGCACCAATAGATAGGAACCATAACAGGGTAATAGGACCAAAAAACTTCCCCATCATTGCAGTCCCATGTTTTTGAACGGCAAAGAGAGCTATAAGAATTCCAATACTGATTGGAATAATGAAGCGATCAAATGACGGGGCAGCAACAGAAAGTCCCTCAACTGCAGATAAAACAGAAATAGCAGGGGTGATGATACCGTCACCGAAGAATAAGGATGCTCCAATGAAACCTAAGATAATGATTGCCAATCTTTTTCCACGGGACAATCCTTTTTGCCTAAGGTTTAAGGCGAGTAATGCCATGATACCCCCTTCACCATTGTTATCAGCTCTCATGATCACCAAAACATATTTAAGCGAAACAATTAAGGTAATGGTCCAAAAGATTAAAGAGAGAATTCCCAGGATATTAAGTTCATTAATAGGTAGCCCGCGTGTCGCATGAAAGCTTTCTTTTAATGCATATAATGGACTCGTTCCTATATCGCCGAATACTACTCCTAGTGCAGCCAGTGTTAATGCTGGTACTGCCGGCTTACTCACATTATTTTGCATATATTTGATTTACAAAATTGGGGAGCCTCGAATTTTATCATCTGGCTTCTCATGAAATTGCCTTGTACATAAAAACCCATACTTTCTTAGAGTGTTATAGTTTTTCTAGCTAAGCCTGCACTATATAGGTGCTATTTCACTTATAAGTAATCCAAAAATATATAATTCTTTAATAGATAATTTTAAGTTTTTTCTAAAATTAACATAATACACCTTATACGAAATGCGGTATAATTCTCTTGAAAATTCAAAGCTGTAGTTTCTTTTTTGCCCAACCTCCCCAAGGTGGGCTTTTTTTATGATTTTTCACGTTCCACGCTTATTATTTAATCAAAGTTTCACGACTTTATTCATATGAGTTAAACAATCGTGGTTAATCATAGGGTCTAAAAAAACGGCTCCAAAAGCCTCTTTTTTCGGATTCTGGTTGTTCAGGGGTAGCAATCTGTTTAGGTGAACCGTACTGGGTTTATTGGAGACAAGTTTTAAATCTAATTTATGTAACTATAGAGTATACCCTAAAGTTACAATCTGAAAGTTCATGAAATTATGTATCATTTAAATGATTTTTAATCATAAGTAACATGTAACTTTAGTGTTAAAGATTTATAATTTACGAAATTGTTCATTTTTATCCAATTGGGGCGTGAAAAAGTGAAAGGCCAAAAAGTAGGGTATGTCCGGGTAAGTTCTGTCGAGCAAAACACTGGACGTCAACTTGAAGGAATTGAGGGGCACTGTTGCAAATAGAGATTTGAGTCGATGAAGTTCCCTTTAAAAAGTGCTTAGAGACCGAAAACCCTGTTGATTAGACACACTTCACC
>NZ_JAMXXC010000057.1:0-4920 GCF_024129855.1 Acinetobacter lwoffii | reverse complement strand
CGATTGGGGACTCCCCAATACCCCGACAACCGTATCCACGGTTGTATTTCACTACGTGAAAATTTAAAAGCGAAAAATAGGCATGGCGATTTACCACTTTTCAGTCAAAACCGTAGCACGATCAGCAGGGCGTTCCGCTACTGCTGCGATTGCCTATCGGGCAGGTGAAAAGATCTATTGTGAACGTGAGGGCCGAGAACATAATTACAGCCGAAAAACAGGTGTGGAATATAAAGAAATTTATTTACCCGAAGGCGCACCAGAACATTTAAAAAACCGGGAAAGACTCTGGAACGAAGTTGAACAACGGGAAACCCGAAAAAACTCGACAGTTGCCCGAGAATTTGAAATCGCTTTTCCAAGTGAATTAAATCAGGAACAACGCCTGGCCATGCTCGAAGAGCTATGCGCCAGTATCGTGGACAGACATCAGGTGGCCGTCGATGCCTGTATTCATGCACCGCATACTGGATCTGGTAGTGATGAACGCAATTATCACGCGCATATCCTGATGAGCACACGCAAACTTACTCCGGAAGGCTTCACCGAGAAAACCCGGGAACTGGATCAGAAACACAGTGGAGAAATCGAACACTGGCGCGAACACTTTGCCGATATCTGCAATATGCACCTGGATCTGGCTGGATACACTGCCCGAGTCGACCACCGCAGCTACAAAGACCAGGAGAATGGTTTAGAAGCCACGCTGCACGAAGGGCCGAAAGTCACCGAACTGCGCCGAAAAGGGATTGAGACCGAAATCAGCCGAAGCAATGACGAAATCAAACAGAGAAATCAGGCTCAGTTGCAATACGGTAAAAATATGGATCTGCTGATTGCTGAAAATGAGATCAAACTCAATACACTAAAAACTGAACAGCAGATCCAAATCAAAAATAGTGCTAAAACGCCACCAATTGACGAAAAAGCCCTGTTTGAAGAAAAACAGAGGGAAACCCTTGGCAAAGTGCTAAATCGCGAAATCAGCGCAAAAGACGCAAATCTAGACCTAGAATTTATGCAGGATGTTTTAAAAAAGGCCGAAAACACCTTCGGCAAGATGCAAAAACATGAAAACGAGTTCAATCAGCAGCTTGCCCAGGACATCGTGAAGAGCCGACTCAAGCAAAGTCATGACAAATTGCAAAGCCTGGTCGATCAACACAACGAATTAACCCAGAACAAACCCTTACTGTTTGGAAAAAAAGCCTGGGAAGCCCAACGTGATGCGATTTACCAAGAACACAAAAAGCTGAAAGGTCAGCATGAACACCAGAAAAAACATGGTGTAAAGGATTTATTGGAAAATGAAAAGTTCAAAGAACATGCCTGGAAGCAGTACCAACAACAACATCCGGCCAAAGCCAAGCAATACCAGACTCTATACTCAACCTATCAAGTCATTAAAAAATGTGTGAATGAGATCAAAGCAGAACAACAGCTGAAACTCAGACAAGAACAACAACTCAAAGCACAGCAACATGCGCCTAGAATGAAATCTCGTGGCATGAGTCGCTAAACAGAGCGAGTGTCTACGAGCGAACTGAGAAAATTTGCCCATCCCTTTCCCTGATTACAAGCTCCCTATCCATCAATCACCTGCTTTACAGAGCATCCCGAATGGGTGCGAACTTTCCAATTTTGATCCCTAAACCGAGCGTAGCGAGAAAAAAAAGCTTATGAGCGAAGCGAATTCCGAGTTGCTTTTGCTTTTCTAAAAGTCACGAAAATATTAACCAAAAATTGCCCCGACGAATCGAGCGAAAGCGAGATTCAATAGAGTTTGAGCGAAGCGAAAACCAAGGGCAATTTTTCAAATTTCCTTTTTTAATTATTTTTAAATATTTTAAATCTTTTCAGCCCTCTGTATGCCTTTAGTAGCAATGGTTTCAGCATTTAAATATGACGGATTGACTACTAACTATGACGGATTGACTACTAACTATGACGGATTGACTACTTAACTATGACGGATTGACTACTAACTATGACAAGTATATATTTGTCATATATTAAAAATTAAATGGTTTTATTTTGGATAAGAATCAAGTTGTAAAATCAAATCAAGTTATAGAAGCTTCATATCAATTAAGTGCCGTAGAGCAACGTATTGTCTTAGCAGCTATTTCACGTATTCCAAAGAATCAACCCATCACAGATGATGAGTTATACCCAGTGAGTGTTAATGAATTACAGCTCCTAGGAGTACACGAGAAAACAGCCTATAGAGATTTAAAAGAAGGGATTAATAGACTTTATGAAAGGTCTATCAACCTCTCTGTGGACGATAAATCTATCAAAATGAGATGGGTACAAGAGGTTCAGTTTTTAGATAGTCAAAGTGTCATTGGTATTCGCTTTTCAAAACCAATTTTGCCTTTTATATCCAACCTAAGTAGAGAATTTACGAAATATGCTCTATCTGATATCGCAGGTATCAACAGTGGGTACGGTATCCGTATCTATGAGTTACTGGTGCAATACAGACAAATAGGTAAGCGTGAAATCTCTGTTGATAATCTACGAACCATGCTGGAACTAGGTAAAAAGTATCCGTTATTTGCTGATTTTAAAAAAAGGGTAATTGATACTGCTGTAGATCAAATAAATGAATACAGCCCTTTACGTGTGACGTATGAGCAGAAAAAAACAGGTCGTAAAGTTACTCACATTACTTTTTCTTTTAAAGAAAAAACAAAAAGTATTGGTCAGGAAAGTACAGACATACCGAAAGAGTTCTATAAGTTAACAGATGCTCAGATAAACATGTTTGGTAATCAACTATCGCGTCTACATGAACTTTCTCATCTAGCACGTGAGGGTGAGAGCTATGAAATATTAGCTTCAAAAATCAAGGAAAAACTTAGAGATCCAAAACAACAGAAGCAGTTTTTACCTTACTTACGGAACTTAGGCTTCAAACCTTGAGTGTATTGAAGAATACACTTATTGTATTCTTCAATACGTATCTTAAATACACAGTAATACACTATGAAAACAAGTACAAAATACAGTGTTAGTGATGCTGCCACACTGTATAAAAAATCTAGAGCGACACTTTATAAAGATATAAAAAATGGGGTATTAAGCCGTGATCATGATGGTTTAATAGACTTTTCAGAATTATTGCGTGTATATGGTGAACCGTTTTCTGGAAAGCAGTCAAAACGTATTGATACGTCTCTAATACAGAATCTGGATACACCCGAATACACTGATAAAACAGTAGTAGAGTTAAAAAATCAGATCGACTTTTTAAAGAAACAATTAGAAAAAGCAGAAGATAGAGAGGCTAAAGCTAATGCTCGTATCGATACGCTTCTTACACTAATTGAAATGAAGCCACCTAAAGCTAGTAGTGAACCTAATAAAGAGAATATTGAAAGTAATATTTCACCAAACCCAACTGATATGGCAACAAATATTCAGTTAAAGCAGGTTAAAGAGGACGGATTGACTACTCCAGAGAACAAACGTATCCCTGTTCCAGAACATGTTGAGCCTGAACCTAAAAAGAGGGGCTTCCTGAGCCGTTTTTTCCTTCCTTATGGTTAGCCAGGACTCCAATTTTTTGATGAGCCAAGTTCAGTGCAAGCACATGAAATAATGACTCATCAAAAAACCGGATGAGGTTTATTAAAACTGAACAAAACCGTGGAACATTGTTTATTTATTGACCGTGGAACATGAAAAATCATTAAAAAAGCCCGATCTGGAGGATACGGGCCAATCAAAATGATATATACCATTGATTAATAAAGACAATTATAACGCATTTCGTATAAGGTGTATTATGTTAATTTTAGAAAAACTATAAAAGGTTATGGTTGTACAGCTTTAAGAAACATCTTGCCTAATTTAGTTACTTCGATTAACCCTTTACTAGTACTATACGTAGTGGATTCATCTTTAACATTCTGATAATAATGATCATAATAACTTTTTCTATTTTCAAAATAATCGAAATGTTCTTTATATCTATTTTCATCTGAAAACCAGATATCTTCACGAACTTGTAATAAGCCAACTCCAACTAAGTTACTGATATATGCATCTAAATTTTCTTTATAACTTAAGCCTAGATCAGGAATTATAATTACAGGATTTTCTATTATAATTGTTCCTTTGTTATTCTTTAATTCTGTTTTGATAAAAGGAATAGTTTCTTTTGGAATTAAATATTCTATGAATTTAACTTCATCTGGAGACAAGTTGTTAATAATATTTACAAAGCTAGGATGGGCTTGATTATTTAAATCTGTTATTGAAGCTTTTGTTAAAAGTTCAATATATAAGCTTCTTAATTCTTCATTAGTTACATAAGTAAGTTTTTCTAGAATTGGCATCGCAACTTCTGGAGGAGCTATAGTAATTTTTTCAGGAGGAATGTCTTTTAAACGCTCTCGATATGTTTCAAGATTATTTTCTAGTGCTATTTTTGCTCGTTCATTTACCCACATAATAGGCCACAGTAATGTTACTCCAAGTCCTAGTACTGCACTTAAAGCAACACCTACATTTTGCACACCAGGTTTAGCTAAGTCTCCATAAATTTCTTTTATCAAATCAGCGAAAGGTTCTAAACCTGAAGTATCAATTATTGCCATAATTTACATCCATATTTAATTACTAATTATGATTAGTATCTAACAATTAACTTGAAACTTCTAAACAATTTGAGAAATACTTTACAGCTATTTAACATAATGGGCGTTATACGAAATTAGTAGTTTTTACGCGAAATTCCTAACGTATTCATCTTTTGTCTTATATCTTTATTTTTACCAATAGGTAAAATATATTCATAACCTACATCGAAAAGTAGGTAGTTAAGAAAAAAATTACAGCGTTTTATAAGCCTTATAGTAACGGGAGAGACTATAGGGCTTTTTATTTATCTTAATATTCATATATCTATGA
>NZ_JAMXXC010000056.1:0-5207 GCF_024129855.1 Acinetobacter lwoffii | reverse complement strand
TGAAAATAAAGCTAAAAATGTAAGAAATTCTATTAAAAATAATCACTCAGAAATAATAGAAAAAATAAGAAATATGGCTCAAGATATCGAAAATGATAAACGTAAATGACAGTTGAATCAGTTGTTGTACAGCAGTTTTTTTGCTCTCAGAATCCTGTTTTCTAAGCCTGCAATGCTTTTTTGAAGCCGTGGGCTATATGCTTTTTTTTGAAGATCAGAAAATTCTTTAAGCTCTGTTTCGAGCTGCTCAATTTTTTGTTGAAGCAGAATTTCTTTTTCAAATTTTGTTATATATTTTTCAGATATCATTTTGATTATAAAGCCTTTTAAGAACTAAACGATGACGAATTTCAATATCCTTTCGCTTGCCCAGGGCAAGCGAGGTTATTGAAATTAGGCATCAATCTCTATGTTTAAGTCTTGTAGCTTGTCGAGCCAGTATTGAGTTTTATCATCTTTGATATCAGCTTTAATGCGATTAATCAGATCCTCACTAGTTTCACCAAACTGCAAAAAACGAGGTAAAACGTTTGGGTCTGAAATTGCTCTATATATATCTATAGCCTTAATTTTTTTGGGTTGCTCTGGTGGGTGTTCTAGGGGGTGCTCTGGGGGTGTTTCAGCTTTTACTGTACGTTTTTTAGTGACAGTAAAATTGACATGGCTTGCTTTACGACCTTCTTTCTTCACTGCTTTAAATTGAACGGATAGCTCAGTTTTTTCATTAATTAAATCAATGTGCGGCTTCAATATTGAACTCTTGAAGTCTCGATATTCGGGGTATGAATCTTCTGAGAGATCCAAAGCACGTTTTAAGTCTTTTAGATCAATGTCGAAATTGAAGCGATATTCATTCTGACTTAAAAACGGATATAAGCGTAAACCGTGACCGTGTAAGCCACTAATAGATTTAATTTGTAGTTGAGTGAAAGGATTATCTTTGTTGAATACGTACATGATGTACAAAGCATAATGAGTAAAGCTAACTGTAAAATTGCCATCCTTATAAGCTGATGTCGTGACTAATCGAGTTCTAACTCGGCCTCGATCTGGGCTATCAAAAATAACACTATGATTATAAAGGGCATCAACAACACGATCTAAAGCCGAATATGCCCCTTTTATGCTCAATCCAGTTAATTCAGCATATTCTCTAGCAGATATTGAAAACGTAGTTCGTTCATTGGGCTGATCGTTAATAAGTCGAACTTTAGGGCTAAAATACATTAAGAGTTTGAGTAGATCGTCTTTTGGTGGACGTTCATGCTGCAATTGCCAGAAAGCATTTTGCAGAACAGCTAGGTGTTTTGGGTACTTTGCAACAGAAGATTGCAATGGATACAACTCTTTATCCTCTTCAGAGAAGTCCAGTATTTTTGTGGTTTTAGAAGTTTTTGTCACAATTTTTATCTTTTTAAGTGTGGGTTTGGTTCAATATATTCTCCCCCACTTATCAAGTCAATAGTTGTCTGCAACGCCACCCCCCTTGTCTGCAACGCACCCCCACTTTGTCTGCAACGCACCCCCACTTAAGTCTGCAACGCACCCCCACTTAAACCTGTTTTGTCTGCAACGCACCCCCACTTAAACCTGTTTTGTCTGCAACGCACCCCCACTTAAGCATCTGAAAGCCTTTATTCATAATGGTTTCAGGCACCCTGTAAAGCTTTTTTAAAGCTTTTAAAAGCTCTTTAAAGCTTTTATAAAGCTTTTAAAAAGATTAAAAATAGAAAAAGAAAATCGCCCTATGCCCTCGCTTCGCTCGGACGTTGTGACTTCGCTTCGCTCAGTCTGAGGGGCGATTTTTGCAACTAGTGAGCGTGAGTGCCAAAAGCAAAAGCAGATATGACTTCGCTTCGCTCAGAAGCTTTATGCTCGCTTCGCTCGATCTAGATGCAAACTGCATCAATTCGCGCACTTCGTGACGCTCTGTAACTCTCGCTTAGACGCGAAAGGGAGCTTGTAATCAGTGAAAAGGCATTGCGAGAATTTTGATTTTGACAGTTCGCTCGTGGACACTCGCTCTGTAAATTTCTGTTATTGTTTAGATATTTTTAACATTGCACGTATTTTTTAAACTTTAAGATTAATAAATAATTTGAATTTTCACATTGTTTCTAATTTTAGTATCTCAAATTGATCATAAATATAGCTCTATTTTGCGCTGATTTGCGTTTTAAGCGACTTTTGATGTGTCGCAGTACGTTTGTATGCCTGTCATCTGTTTCGTTGAATACAGCGCATTTTGTGCGATTTTTTGAAGTTGCGATTTTTTGAAGTTGCGATTTTCTTGTTACACGGTAATATTTTTATAAAAAAATCATAATTTAAATGTTATACGGTAACTATCAAAAGTTACAGGGTAACTATTAAGTGTTACAGGTAACAATATAGTTATCGGGTAACGATATTTTTATAAATCTGCATTTGTATTTAATTACCGTGTAACGTAAATTCATGCTATGCTTTGATGGTTGAATAATAAAATTGGAATTATGCAATGAAAGACGCGAATGATAAAAAGACGATCGACATGCTGAAGCCTGCCCCGCTGTCGAATTCGGAGCGACAACGGGCGTATCGTGAAAGACGTAAAAGTGATGCTAGTCAACGATTAGACGTATATTTAGATAAGTCTGTAGCTGATCAATTAGCAGATATTGTCGGCGCAGCAGGGGGGAGTCAAAAAGACGTTTTGACACGTTTGATTGATAAAGAATATAAGCGTTTATATGCTGTTAAAAACAGTAGATTAAAGAAGTATATTGAAAGTAAAGGATGATGTACTTGATTTGATAAAGCCCCAAAAATTGGGGCTTTATTTTTATACTAAAAATCTGGGCGTGGTGAGTTGTCAATTTCTTTGTCAATTTCACGATTATTTTTGCTATTTTCTTGCTGATTTTTAACAGTGCTTTCTTGTCGATTTAGCAAGTCGTTGCTATTGCATGTAGCTAGATCATCAAGCCAGTTTTGCACAAATTCCCGATCTAACCTGAGTAGATTCCTCTCATGTTGATCTCTAATATATCCTTTATTTTCAAATATTTGATATGTTTTTAGGTCGTTTGAAAGGGCTATAATACTTGCCTGAATTATTGGCTCATTTGCTTCGTTTTTGAGTACATCAATAATTGCATATTGTTTTTGCTTTATTGCTTCAATGTACTCTCGAATATTATGTTGCGGTTTATCTTCAATAGCTGATAGCTCTAAAACCCTTGCGATTAAAGGCGTTGGGGGTAATTCTTGGAAGTGTTTGCATGCTTCTAATGCGCTACATCGCTGTGATTCACTAGCTGTACGAATGATTTCTGCTCTTGATGCGCTTTGATCTGCTGCAAGTCGAGCTTTAGCTTCTAAATAATAATGTTCGTATAGTTGATAGTTGTTGTATTCACGCAAGTCATTGACTTCATTGATCGCTCGCTCACGCTCTGCAAGCTTCGCTTGATATGCAGTATTTTTATCTTTGTCCTTAAACGTCAGGTCAGGGTCAAGACGTAACAAAGATTTTGGAATCATTGGCACTGGCTTTAAGTTTGTGCCGTGAATGCGGTTGTAATCTTCATGATGCAGGCATGACACAACATTTGGCACCTCAACATCAATGCCCTTTATTTTTACTATTTTGGTCGGTGCGTATTTCTCCAGATGCTCATTAATAATAACTTCTGTATCGACACGCATTTCATTAATGATCGTTTTGCCTTTGCCGCGAACGTCTGGAGTAATTTTTTGCGCTCCGCCTTTTTCTGGTTCTGCATCATTGTAGCGACTGAAAAACTGTTCAGCAGTTCTGTTATGTTCATCAACTGAACGCTCGCAATACATGATGTGCAAGTGGGGTTGGTCTTGGTCGCCGATCTCGCCTGCATGATTATGAATTGCTGCGGTATATGGAAAGTTAAACTCATCAGTGAATTGTTTAATGAATGCTTCTGCAAGTTCGATTCGTTGCTGAACAGATAGTTCTTTTGGTAGCGCAATAACTTGGCTTGCAGCAGTGCGCGCATTTTTTCGTTCGTAATTATGAGCAGCTTCCCAGAATATATCTGGGCGATTTTCAGCAAAGCTGGGCATGTTGCCAGATTTCACAAACTCAACTTTTTCGTGAAGATTGTCTTTGTGGTTTTTATAGTGTGCTGTGCGTGTGATGTAGTGAAAACGGTTTTTGCACGATGCCGCTTTTTTGACTTTTGTGCCGGTTTTGCTTTTGACTTTTGTTGTGCCTTTTCCGGTATATGCATAGTCGAAATAATACATTTTATTTACACCCCATTTGTATGCCGGTTTTGCTTTTGCCCCGCAGGGCGAGATGAGAGTTTCTAATTCAAATTGATTACGTAGTAATTAATTTGAATTAGAAACACGTAGACGAGCAAAACATTAAATAAATTACTCACGTAATTTAGTTTAATTTTTGTTGCGTGACAATGTATGATGAGAAAACTATATTTTTATTGTGCGTGGTTTCTCTTATGGCGACTCGTGGACGGCCGGCAAAGTTGTTTGATGATTCTGATTTGAACAGAATAATTCGTTTTGCAATGCGTATGGAATTTCGAACTAAAGCACAGCAAGAACTTTGTGATGCTGAAAATTTTAGACCGATTACGGCTTCTCATATTGCTGTTGATAATGAATTGTTGACGCTAATAAAAACTGTAGATCGTCAAAGAACTGCGTATAGAAAAAATGCTGAGTTGTACAAAATTATTCAACATAAAGCGACTACGACTATCCCACTTACAAGCTTAGAAAAAGAGATTCTCGGTTATGACTGGAAAGATCGGGACGGTTTTTTTAATTGTCAAAAAGCACTGACGACATACGCAAAACTTGAAAAAATCGCTAAGTCTGAAATTGAACGTGCAGAAAGCCAGAAACGACAAGAAGAGATTAAAAAGACTCAAGAACAGCAGACAGAAGGACAAAAGCGCAGAAAAGAGAATGAACGTCGTAAATACTTCTTGGGCGGTGTTGTTCTTAAATATAGCCAATTTTTAAAAGACAATTATCTGTTTGGTCCCCAAGATACAGAAGAAGCGATTTTGCATCATTTGCTTGAAGATTTTATTGTTTGCAACTACTTGTCAGACGTAACGAATGATGATGAAAATAAAGCTAAAAATGTAAGAAATTCTATTAAAAATAATCACTCAGAAATAATAGAAAAAATAAGAAATATGGCTCAAGATATCGAA
>NZ_JAMXXC010000055.1:0-5364 GCF_024129855.1 Acinetobacter lwoffii | reverse complement strand
CAAGACGGATTTTAAACCATGAGAACTAAGGCTGAATTAGATGCAATGAGTCATCAAGAACTCAAAGATTATGAGCAAAGTTTACTTGCTCTGTGGACACCAAGAATGGCTATTGAAAGTGACATTGAAAGGTTAAGCACTCATCACAGCGAATTATTAGAGGTTTTTAATCAATTAAAGAATCCGGATGCACCTAAAAATTCACGTTTAAAAGATTCAATCTTGTCTCTGAAATATAAAATCGAATCGCTTGAAGGTAAGTTGAGTGATCTTATTCAAGATAATCGCTTAAATTCTGCAGATTGAATTATTCAGTTTATTTAATCAAAATCGTGGAACATTGATTAAAGACTAGGCGTGGAACGTGAAAAGTAATAAAAAAAGCCCAGTCATTGACGACTGGGCTAGAAAATTGAAACTACAGCGTTGAATTATAAGGATAATTATAACGCATTTCGTATAAGGTGTATTATGTTAATTTTAGAAAATCTAAAATAATTATTGATAATTTTTTTTTGAAAATTTAACATACCTTCCGATTGGTATTTTAGGTATGATTACTTATGAACAGTGTGTTACTCGCTTATGTATTACTTGGATTTGCAATAGTTTCCGAAGTGATTGGAAGTAGTTTTTTAGTTAAATCGGAAGGGTTTACAAAACTTTTTCCAAGCGTGATGGTCTTTATTTCTTTTAGCACGGCATTTTATTTATTATCACAAGTTATTAAAACAATCCCTTTAGGTATCGCATACGCTATATGGGCTGGTGTTGGGATTGTTCTAACTGCTGTAGTTAGCTACTTTGTTTTTAAACAGACACTAGATAATCCTGCTTTAATTGGAATTGGTTTTATCGTATCTGGCGTAATAATTATTAATTTATTTTCGCAATCAGCAGGTCATTAAGTGAAAGAAATTCGGCAACAAAAGAAGCAACCAGAGGTTATTCGAAAGCGCATCCTTGAACAGGCAACTATTCTTGTTTCTCAAAAGGGTATTTCTGGTGTTTCTATTCAAAATATTGCTACAGCAGTAGGTATAACAAAAGGGGGGGTATTTCACCATTTCCCGAATAAAAAAAATTTGATAGAAGAAATGTTCAATCAAATAATTCTTGATTTAGATCAAACAGTTGAATACTTGATTAAACGCGATCAAACAGAATATGGTAAATTCACACGAGCTTATATTCATAGTTCTTTTATCCATCAAATAGATGGGGTGGTTTCTGCTTGGTCAGCGTTATCAATGACTATGATCACAGAGCCTACCTTTAATAAAATTTGGATGGAATGGCTAAAAAATAGATTATCTCAACATGCAGAAACGGATAGTCATCCTGATTTAGAGTTACTTCGTTTAGCAGCAGATGGGTTGTGGCTACAAAGTATTACCGGAGTCATTGATGATGAGCAATGTTCAAAATTAGAAGACGATCTGCTTAATCGAACCTATTTAACATAAAATCTCTTATGCGAAATTTAGGTCTTATCCCAAATAAATCCATTAAAAAGATCTTTATCTTTCTGCCTATTTTCTTCAGTCTTACTTTCCGTGCTTAAAAACTTTTCAAAATCGGTTAGTTGACCCTTAAAAGATTCATCATTTTTCAGTTTGTTTAGAACCCAAGCCCCCAGTAGAATTTTACGTCTAGTATCATCTTTTCTTTGTCGATCAGAATTTTTCTTTTTTTCACGAGCAGCAATAGCTTGTTTTTGTGCTTTTAGTTGTCTTAATCGTTCTTCTTGCTTTGCAATTTTTTGCTCTAAAGTTTCAACACTCATACCATCACCATCTCAAGGAATCCCCCTCAAGCATAGGTCTGTTTGAATTGAAATTCAAGACAGCCCATGCTATCGTGGTTTTCCCGAAGGGCGCACTTAGCCATTGGATTTCATCCAATGGTGCGACAAGGGGTAAATCCCCTTTGTAATCCCCTGACCAACATATACATGTTGGTAATTTCGATAAATCGAAATAAAGAGCAAAAGCAAAATGGCGATATATCATTTTTCAGTTAAAACGATTAGTAGAGGTAATGGACGATCGGCCGTTGCTTGTGCTGCATATCGTTCAAGTGAAAAATTGGTATGCGATTTTTATGGAAAAGAACAAGACTACACAAGAAAAACTGGTGTCGAATTTACAAAAATCTATGCACCTGAAAATACAAATACTGAGTTACTCAAGCGCCAAACACTTTGGAATGAAGTCGAAAAGGTTGAACGTAGAAAAGATGCATTACTTGCAAGAGAGTTTGAGATTGCATTTCCCAGTGAGTTAAACGCTGAACAGCGTGAAAATATGCTCAATGAACTTTGCCGAAACCTCGTTAAAAAATACGGTGTCATCGTTGATGCTGCTATTCATGCACCTCATACAGACAGTGGAAGTGATGAACGCAACTACCATGCACACATCATGTTCACAACCCGAAGTATTAATGAGCAGGGTGGCTTTTCAGCAAAAAAATATAGGGACTTCAGTCGTGACAATGGCACAGAAACTGTAAGCCACTGGAGAGAATCATTTGCAGAGTTATGCAATCATCACCTGGAACAAAATGGATTTGATGAACGTGTCGATCACAGAAGTTATGAAGACCAGGAAAGTGACCTAGAAGCAACTCAGCACGAAGGTCCTCAAGCGACATACCTCCGGAGACGAGGGATATTTACAGAAATTAGTCTGAAAAATGATGAAATTAAGCTACGTAATTTAAAAATCAAAAAGGTCATCGCACTGGATGAAAACATCAAAGTATCTGAGGATCTTGTTCAAAAAGTACGAAGTGAGCTTCAGTTTCAATACTCTCAAGCTGAGTATTCAGAAAAAACTTCTCAGAAACTTTATGAATTCCAAAATGAAGAATTATCAAAATTAACAACAAAATTAGACACGATGAGTTCTGCAATATCAGAACTACGCAAAAAAGAGCCTTTATTTTTTAAAACAAAATGGATCAATCAAATAAATGACCTGATCGACCAACACAACACCCAACTAGACATCCAAAAGCATATTTCTGGTCTTAGTGAAATAGAAAAAAAAGAGAGATATTCTGATCATTTAAATAAATGGACAGAAGAAAATCAGCTGCTCCAGCCTAAAAAGTCTTTTGCAAAATTTGACGAACCGAACATCACTGTTAAACAACGAAAACTTAATGATCAAATTTCAAATATAGATCATCAAATTTCTGAAATATCACGCAGAGAAACTGAGTATCAAGAGTATGTACGCGATCAAAGACTGGAGATCATAAATAGTTATATATTTGAAGAAGATAACTATGGAAATAAATACTTTAGTCCTCAAAATGGTGAAAAACAAAAGCGACTATATGCAGAAGAAATGGAAGATCTAAAAATCCAAGAATTGCATGCGGCTTTTACAAAAAAAATTGAGACCGAAGCGCAGCAAGAGTTTTCCCAAAAAAGAGCAATACAGCTCGAAAACGACCGAAAAGATCGTGAATCTAGAGAACAGCAGTTACGTAAAGAACGAGAGCAACAAGAACAACGCTATGCACAAGAACGAGAGCAACAAGAACATTTGGCATTTGTAAGACGCCAAGAACAAGAAAAACAGCAGAGAAATGAGCCTAAAAAGCCAGAAAATGACAATAACCATGACTACACGCCTTAGAAATCCCATTTAAGCGCAAAAAAACGGGGGTTTTAGCGACTTTTGATAGAAATACAGTAAAACTATAGTTGATAAAAATAAAATCGCTTAGAACGCAAATGAGAGCCTTTTAGCGAGTATCTACGAGCGACACAACGAAAGTTTGCTTATTCCCCCTCTGAAAAACCGTTTTTTATTGAATTACTGGGGACAGTGATTAGCGAGTGTCTACGAGCGAAGTATTGATGCTTTTGCTCGTCAAAAAGCATGAGCATAGCGAATGCATTATTCATGTTTTGCTTTTTGAATCCTTGATCATATATGCAAAAAACTGCCCCCCACGAAGCGAGTGAAACGAGCTTCAATAGAGTACGAGCTTTAGCGAGTACCAAGGGCAGTTTTAATAACTCACTTTGGAAATAAATTCCCTTTTATTCTTTTAAAAAGCTTTTAAAAGCTTTTAGACCCCCCTATAAACCACGCCTAGCAATGCTTTCAGACTTTAAAAAAGTACTTTTACCGGACAACTAAGTACTTTTACCGGACAAAACACATTTAAAAAAGTACTTTTACCGGACTTTAAAAGTACTTTTACCGGACATTCAAGTACAATTAATACATTGTACTTTTTTTAAAAAAGTACAATTTTCGTAGTCAAAAAATAAGCAATAATATAATATTAAAGTACATATCCGAAAAAGTACTTAATAGGCATTGTAGTTATATGGAAGAGAATAAAAAAACATATCCGCCTTCTTGGGTGGTAATGCAAAACAATATTCACGAATGTTTTAAAAGCATGAATATTGATGAAAAACGAATGTTAATCCTTGCCAGTCCCATTGCTAGAACCACCGATGCAACGGAAAAAGACCGAATTATGATTACTGCTGAAGAATTTGCTAGAGAATGTGGCATTAAAACGCATTCAGCATATACGCAGTTGGAACTAGCCAGTAAGAATCTAATTAAAAGGAATTTCTCTTATAACAATGAAAGAGGGAAGAAAGTTTTATCTAACTGGGTAATTGATTGCACTTATGAAGATGGTGGTATAGCTATCCGCTTTCCTGAAATCGTTTTATTGATGCTTAAAGAGTTTGATAAATTAAACCCATATACAAAGTATAAGAAAGATATAGTATTGAAATTAAAGAAAGATTATTCTTTTGATTTATATCATTTAGCTAAAAAACATCAAAATATGGGGCAATTTGAAATGTCCCTAGACCAGATAAAAAATGAACTGGGTTTGCCTGAATCCTATCAAGATCTAAGCAACCTTAAAAAGCGCGTAATCAATCCATCAATAGAAGAAATCACAGCTAATACAGACATTGACATCACTTATGAAAACGCCAAACAAGGGCGTTCTGTGGTCGGCTTTAAATTTATAGTGAAAGAAAAACCTAAGCCAAAATTAATAGCGCCTCAGCGAGATCAAAGAACTATAGATATGTTCTGCAATTTATCTGATGCTCAAATTAACAAGTACAGCACTATTTTATCTAAACTTTCTGAGCTATCAGACCTCAGTAATTTCCCAGACTACCCGACATTTGCCCTCTGGATTAGTGGCATCTTACGAGATCCGAAAAGTGTAAGAGAGGAAACAACAAAACGGATTTTTAAAGCTCTTCATAGCAAGACGGATTTTAAACCATGAGAACTAAGGCTGAATTAGATGCAATGAGTCATCAAGAACTCAAAGATTATGAGCAAAGTTTACTTGCTC
>NZ_JAMXXC010000054.1:0-5555 GCF_024129855.1 Acinetobacter lwoffii | reverse complement strand
TTAGAGTCAACCAGAAATCCAGGCAAGACAGCCAGATCACGCAATTTGGGCGGATTCTGAATGAGTTAAACATTGATATTATCTTCGCCAACTCCCCACAGGCGAAGGGTCGCGTAGAACGTGCCAACAGAACCCTTCAGGACCGTCTGATCAAGGAGATGCGCCTGGAAGGCATCTGTTCGATTGCAGAAGCAAATGCATGGTTGCCCTGCTTTATTGAACACTTCAATCAGAAGTTCGCTAAATGTGCGCGAAACTCAAAGAACCTACATCGGCCATTAACCGAATCTGATCTTGAACTGGATGATATTTTTACCTCGCAGGAACCGCGCAAGGTCACCAAGAATCTGACCCTGACGTATGACAAATGTATTTATCTGCTTGAACCGACTGAATTGAACCAGAAATTAGTTGGACAATACATTTCATTTCTGGAGTACCCGGATGGTACTATGGCCATCATGCATGAAGGTCGGAAAATCAACTACAGCATCTTCAATAAATTGGCTGGGCTACAGCAAAATGAGATTGTTGAGAATAAACGCTTAGGTTCAGTCCTGGCGCATATCCAGCAACAACATGAAGAGTTGGAGAAACAGAATAAACGTTCCCGGGCCCAGAAAAGTATGCCAAGTCGTAAAGCTCAGAAAGCTGTTATTGAACAAAAAAATTTAAATCCTGTGCTTGACTCTTGTGGTTAAAAACAGGACATTTTAAATGGTTTATCGCATAGACATTTTAATTGGTGAATAACAGACATTGTTTTATATTTTAAAATCAATATGATATAACATTGTAAAAAGCCCATTCACCCTCGAATGGGCTTTTCATAAAGCATTATGCTACTGATCTTAAAAAAAAATTCGCATAACCTGTTTTATGTTAATTTAGACAATATTAAGAAATATGGTTTCTATCACATTAACTATTTATATTTGACTATACTAACGATGGTATACCTCTTTTTCTTAGAACAGTATCAACCTTTTGATGCCACTCTTTAATTATCTTTGTTGTCTCAACTTCACTACTAACACATTTAATAAGAGTGCCCCTTGGTTGAGGTATTGTTTTTCCCCATAACTCCCAATCTAATATACGAACTGGACGTCTATGTTTAATCCATCCCATTTCGCTTTGATCGTCATCTACTTTGTAAGCGCCACCAACGACTTGAACTAGGGCAATTAATTTAGAACCATTCTTTATAGCAACTATATCATTTACCTCTAATTTATTTATAAAAGTTGAAATAACTTCCTGTCCTTCCTTCCAGTCACCTAAGCCTATAATTTTTTTGTTTTCTAAGATGCTATATAAATTTTCATCAGAAAATGATTGATCATCTGGATGTATTTGCATATGCCAATATGTTGTCATTATTTACCCCTAATTTTTGAAAACTATCTAAAATTAATATCCCAAAGCTTTGAGATATCTAGACAATCTTTTTAGAGATTTATCCAAATGCTCTTCATCATTAGCTACACCTTTTTTTAGAACTTCAATTAACGCAGGGTTCTTTGACAAAGTGATATGAAAATCATCATAAATCGGCAAAGTTTCATTCTTAGCATAACTAATAGAAGCACATAACAAACTAGCTAAATCTAATACACGATGCATAGGCAATTCTTCTGATTGTCGAGACCACTTTTCGCCAGTGTATCTCCAGACTTTTGCAGACAAATCCATTTCTTTAGGATTACTCCATTGCGCTAAACCAATAGACAAGCCCTCAGCATCTGTTTGATTGGTAAATTTGCCATCTAATTGAGTGTAATCTTCTAATTTTACAATCGGTTTGTGTGATAAATGATTTGGTATATCCATGTTCTCAACCTTATTTACTAAAGTGTTTACTAAAATATTTAGTAAACTAGTTAGTAGCTATGTTACTAAAGTATTTACTAAAGTAAAGCTTATTTTTAACACTGATTTAATATAATGGCCATTATGGGAAATTAACGTAATAATCAATGGATAATGGCTCGACATATCTAGATGATCTTCAATAGTTTAAAATCCTTGATTCAGTACTTAGTTAAAAACTATAGAAATCTAAAACATCTACTGGAAACTCATTTTTCAGAAAATGACGATGGCTGTGTCGCGACCCTTTAAAAATAACATTACGTGTGGAAATGAACTCTAAGTTAATAAAATTTATTTAATAAAAACAACAACTTATTTATCAAATAACAACCAATTTAATGCACAAAAAATGTTCAAAGAACCTAATCATTTTTTAATTTTATTTGAGTTTTTAAAATCTACTAGAAAGCTTTTAGGAACTATTTGTGTGATAAAATATTACGTAATAATCATAAGTTACGTAACTTGAATAAGTTGTTAAGGGAATTGTTGCCTAGTTATTTCTTTGTTATTTTATGAGTTATAAAAATCTATAAAAAAATTTTAGTAATAATTTATAAGAGATAAGGTTACGTAACAATCATAAGTTACGTAACTTAAATAAGTTATTACGGAAGTTGTTGATTAACTATTTCTTTAATTTCTTCAGAGCTTTTTGAAGCCAAATTTTCTAATGCAATTCTAACGATACTTGATCTACTAACACGAGCATTTTGACTTTTAACTACCAGTTCATCAATTAACTGATTAACTTCATCATTCAAAGAAAATGTACATCTAATAAATTTTTTCTCTTTGGTTTCTAAAGCTCTTACCCTTTTTTCAGCCCCAGATATGAATACTTCTGCTAACTGATCTTCTGGAGATATTTCAACTTTCTTTTTTAAACCGTTTAATCCAGCCATGATTAAATTCCTAAAAATTCATTAGCTATATTTTTAATCTCTGCTTTTGCTTTTTGATCACTATTTACTTCAAAAACAGAAAGGCCATTTTCATCAGCGTCATCATAGACATTTCTATTAGTCGTAATCGCATTTAACGCATTTATACCAAATGATTTACATGCATCTTTCGCATCTAAAATTCTTTGAACTTGTGATGGTAACGTTGGACATTGTGTAATAATTGCTCTTGCAATAAGATCTGGATTGACAGTTTTAGCTAATTTTAAAACTTGTTCCATATGTGCTAATGTTTTTAAATCCCTTCGTTTTGGTCTAAAAGGTAATAACATATGAGTAGCTATTGTCATTGCAGAACGTAAAGCTTCTGAATCTTGCCCACCAGCATCAATTACAATATCCTGATATCTACCTTGCAGATCTTTGAGAACTGAGCGGATATTGCCAGAAGCTTGAACTGAAGGAATATCTTTTAAATCATCATTATCATCACGTTCTTTTATCCTATCAGTTGTTGTTCCTTGAGGATCTGCATCTAATAAAAGGACATCCCTATTTTTTGTTTGAAGGTATACTGCTAAATTTTGAGATAAGCAGCTTTTTCCAGCACCGCCTTTTTCACCACCAACTAATATAATCATATTTTATGTAAGTTACGTAAGTTTAATAATTTAAGTAATGTAAAATGATTTCATGTAAAAATCAACTATCGTGATAAAAAAATAATTTAAAAGTTATCCACAAGTAAGGTTCTTTTTTATTATTTTATATATATTTTAAATTTATTATTTATATAACAGCTGTAACTATTGATATCAGGGGAATACAAAGAATTAAAGTGGACAGATTCCTACCAATAAGTGGACGGATTCCTACCAATAAGTGGACAGATTCCTTTATATAAAAGGACAGATTCCTTTATATAAGAGGACAGATTCCTTACATAAATGGACAAATTCCTTTCAAAAAAAACACTTCCGTTTATGGACGTTAAGTAGTATTGTCCATATATTGGTAATCAAATTTTTTAGCACTAACATATGAGCAATGTAATCTATAAAGATAATAATTTAATTGAAGCTTCCTATGCACTAAATCTTTCAGAACAAAGATTAATTTTAATAGCAATTCTTGCTGCCCGTGAGATTGAAAAAGAATTAACGGCCGAGACTATGTTAACGATTCATGCCTCGGAGTATATGAAACAGTTCAAGCTTGGCCGACAATCAGCATACGAAGCATTACAAGCAGCATGTGATAATTTATTTGAACGTAGGCTTACTTATAAAACAATAGATCCTGTTACAGGAAAAAAAGCAGTTTATAAGAGTCGATGGGTATCCAAAGTAGGTTATGTCAAAGAGGCTGCATGTGTGCAGTTGATATTTGCGCCAGATATCCTTCCGCTTTTCATTAAGCTTGAAGAAAAATTTACTAGATATGAACTTAAGCAAATTTCACAACTTACCAGTGTTTACTCTATTCGATTGTACGAGCTTTTAATACGTTGGAGATCCACAGGTAAGCTTTATGTCCCTATAGCAGATCTTAGAGAGAAATTAGGCTTGCTAGAAGATGAATACTCTCAAATGGGAGATTTTAAAAAGCGCGTTCTAAAAGTTGCTATAGAACAAATCAATAAATTTACTGATATTGAAGTTACTTATACCCAGAAAAAAGAAGGTAGGACTATTACTGATATAGAGTTTACTTTTTTTGAAAAAGATACCGTTCTAATACTCAGTGATAGAGCTCCAGAAAATTTATATAAATTAACAGCAAAGCAAATTTCATATTTTGCGCAAAAACTTTGCGATATTGATGACAATCCAGATTTTGGACGTGCTTTTGGAAAGATAGGCGAAACACAAGAAGATTTTCAGGAAAGAATTGAAGCCGAATTAACAGATCAAGAGAATGTTAAAAAATATTTTTCACATCTATTAAATGTTGGTTATAAACCAAAAAATGGGAAGCAAAAATAGTTACTGGATTGCTCACAGTATCCTAAACATGAGATAGCCTTCATTTTGAAGCGGCTCAAATGCTTCTGGGCTCATACCATCCAGATGTGAAGGCGCCTAATTCGATTGTAAAATATTCGATATAATCAAACACATCCGCACAGGCTATTTCTCGTGTTTTATGGCTCATCTTTTTAATATCCTAAAAAAAAGGGATACAGCAACAGCATTATCCCCCAACATGAGCTGTATATTGCGCAAGGTGGCGACTCATACTCTGAACCAAATTATGTTTTTGACAGAATTTCTCCCAGTCCACGCTACTGTATTGTAAGCCGTGATCTGAATGTATGATCCAGGTTCATTTGATCTACGTTACTATACAGCCATGGGAAGTGCATCCAAAACGATATTCTTGGTATGAGTGGGTTTTATTGGCAACCGAGGAATTTTTTCGAATATAAATCAAGAACTCCAGCCAGATATAATCAGCCTTGCCAATTTTATAAATTACGCAAGTTACATAACTTATGATGCTTATGTAATCCGGGTGCTGGGTAACCAATTCTGGATCATAAGCAGCTAAATACAGCTGTTTAAAGAGATAGATTTCTGCAATAGGTCAAATGTGAAAAACACGCGTACGTGTTTAGAGAGGCATAAGTGGACAGATTCCTGACACGTAAATTACGCAAGTTACATAACTTATGATGCTTATGCAATCCGGGTGCTGGGTAACCAATTCTGGATCATAAGCAGCTAAATACAGCTGTTTAAAGAGATAGATTTCTGCAATAGGTCAAATGTGAAA
>NZ_JAMXXC010000053.1:0-5740 GCF_024129855.1 Acinetobacter lwoffii | reverse complement strand
TAAATCCATAAATAGGTGTCCACTTAAATTTAAGTGGACACTATCGCGGTATTAATGAGTTAGAAAAAGTGGGGTTCAGCGGACGCTTACTAAAAATGACCGTGAAAAACAAGAGCAGCTATTACGCTATATCAAATCATTATTCATAGCTTCACCTAGCCTTTTGGTTGTTGATCTTGATGTAAGTTATGTGGATGAATGGGACTATAACCAGCCGTTAAAGATGCTCCCAGAATCCACAGACCAACAGGTTCAAAAAGAAGAGAGCGTTAGAAGTGAACGTATAAAGAAAGTTCAACATGAAAGAAATGAATTAATCACTCAGTTGAAGAAGAAATATAAAAAAGACTTAGTAGGCTATATCTGGAAATTAGACTACAGCATAGAAAAGAATTTTCACTACAACATGATTTATTTCTTAGATGGTGAAAAATATCAAAATGATATTGAGATAGCTGATTCCATTGGCAAACTATGGACGAGTGTCACAGAAGCGAAAGGGATATATTTCAGCAAGAATCTACACAACTATAACGGCGTAGGCTTAATTAAGCATGATGAGATAGAGAAAAGAAAAAATCTTGAAAGCAACGTCTTATATCTAGTTAAGACAGAATACTTTGTCAAAATGAAGCTCAAGAGTGAAAGTGGTCAGAAGCTGCATACATTTGATAGGGGCCAGATCCCTAAACGAGGTCAATCGAAAAAATCTCAGGTATACACTATCTAAGAAAAGTAATTTTTGACAGATAAGACCTATATATTATGTAGGGGATCCACCTTTCTTTCGGAATAATTATTTTGGGGGAAAGGGGGCAAAACAAGTGAGATTACGAAGTAATCTCTTTCCTTAGAGATATATATATATCTATATATATATCGGTTGATATATATCATCTCTACTAGAGAGATGAGCAGTTCTAATAACTAAGAAGAGCTAAGGTCTATAAGAACCTTAGCTCATTACCTTTATGAAATACTTTATAAAACCTATCTAACTAATAGTATTTAGACTAATAAGCAATAGAGAGAATCCGAAATAACGAATTTAGAAGAATCCACAAAAGAGACTAGGGATTTATAGGGTTTACGTCCTAATAAGTCGTAGGACGCAAATGGTGAGCATCCAGAGCATATCTGAATGCACTTAACGGATACTTCCTCTTCCTTCTTACAACTGCATGAAAACTGTGGTAAAACTAACGCAAATGAAAAAACCCGACGACTTAGAAACTTGGCGGAATCGAGTCAATCGGGTTTGTATTCTTCAACAACAATTAGGGGTTTAATCCGTCTTGCGTCTGTAAACCATTCTACAGGTAAAGTCGGATTTCTCAAGCGTTAGAAGCATGGAAACCGCAAAAAATTACACTAAACAACAGCTTGATCTGTTTGAAAGCCTACCGAATAAACCATATTGCATGGACGAGGTCCCTGGATATACTTTCATTCGCACAAAAGCTATTGCAGTCAAAAAGCCATATATCCAAGTAAACCCGCCACTTATGACGATTTACTTTGTCTTTGATGATGACAAAGAAAACTCTGCTTTATCCTGGTTTGATGCAAATTTGCCTGCACCGCTTTGGACTACTCAAAATGCAGATAATGGTCATTGTCACCATTGCTACAAATTAGAGATACCACTTTGTACAAGTGAGTTTGCCAGTATCAAGGCAATCAAGTACGCGCAGGCCGTCTATTATGCTTATGCACTCAAGCTAGGTGCAGATCTCAGCTACTCTCAACTAATCACTAAGAATCCACTACATCCTAAATGGCGTACAACCTTCTGGACTAAAAGGGCATATTCGCTTGATTACTTGGCAGACTTTGTAGACCTACCCAAGAAACTACCCAAGAAATTAGAAGTTGTCGGCCTAGGTCGTAACGTGACCATGTTCGAGAAAGGCCGTCATTGGGCCTATAAGGCGATTAGAGACTACATGCACCATAACTCTAGCTATGAGTGGGAAAAAGCCGTCAGAGCGCAACTAGAAGCGATTAACAACGGTTTTGAGCAACCTTTGCCGTATAGCGAAGTGAAGGCTACAGCTAAGAGTATTGCACATTGGGTATGGCAACGATTTAGCTACGGCGATTTCAGTGAGATCCAAGCTAAACGTGGTGCTAAGGGGGGAGCTAAGTCGAAACGTGGTGCTAAGGCAGATTCAGAGCGATCTATGAAGCCATGGGAAGCTATGGGAATCAGCAGAAGGACGTACTACCGTCATAAAGAAAAAGGCTTAATAGATGGCACCAAATAAGCCTTATCAGATAACAGCCTCCCCTTAGGTGCTTTTGTGGGGCTTATTCTTTACTCTTCCTCTTTTTTGCTTTGTAATGTCCTTATTCATTAAATAAGAACATTTTTAGTTTAGGGTATTTTTATGGGGTCAAGTCAAAAGAATCTTACAGCAATGGAAGTTGAAGCTCCTAATATTCTTTCACAACAGCTAACGTGCGGAATAGTTATGCCTATTGCATCAATGGGTGAGTATTCCGCTTCTCATTGGTTAGATGTGCAATCTATTATCAAGGAAGCTGTTCAACTATCTGGATACACTGCAAGGTTAGTTAGTGAAGCTGAAGATTCAACAGTCATCCCTAAATCTATCGTCCAGAATTTATATGATGATGACATTGTGATTTGTGATGTCAGTGGTAAGAATCCTAATGTTATGTTCGAACTAGGTATGCGTTTAGCCTTTGATAAGCCAGTGGTTCTTATAAAGGATGATGTTACTGGTTACTCATTTGATACTTCTACTATTGAACATCTTACATATCCGAGAGATCTTAGATATTCATCTATTCAAACATTTAAAGAAGTGTTGGCAAGCAAGTTAGCTGCAACATATGAAGCAGCTCAAAAGAAAGAATATCGGAGTTTTTTGAGTAACTTTGCTTCTATTAAGATTGCACACTTGGAACATACAACTGTTGGGGAAGCTGAAGCTTTAGAAAAGATTATTAAAAAGCTAGATAACATTGAGAACAGAATGTCTTCTATGGAAAGACTAAAGTCAACCAGTAACCCTATTTTAGAATCTGCAACGATAAATAGAAGTATAAGAGACTTAAAAAATGCGCCTGCAAGAGCAACTTACGTTATATATGACCAGCCTTTTCCAAACTTTAGCCAATCTTCATTAGATAAGATTGAGCGGAAACTCGATGAAATCTTCAACGGAACAGTAAGTGCAAAAGTAATTATGAGTTCAGCAGGCACACCACATCTAAGGATCTATAGTAATTCAGACCTTCGAGCATCTTTACTAGAACAATTTTATAGTGAAGTTAAGCCATTTATAGAAAGTCTATAGACCATGTCAAAACTTAACCTCAGTGAAGTATCCAAGCAGTTTAAAGTGAACAGATCTACAATCTACCGAGCAGTGAGCTCTGGTAGGTTGTCTCGTCGTGCTGATGGATCCTTTGATCTAACTGAGGTAATCCGCTGCTTTGGTGAACCAGTTGCAGTGCAACAGCCTATGCAACACTCCAAGCCAGTAGAGCAGAACCAGGATCAAACCAAGATCATTGAGTTACTTCAAAAGGAACTGCAGCAATACAGGGACAGAGAAGAACGACTACTAAACCAGATTGATCGTATGCAGACTTTGATCGAGTTGAAGTCGCCTGTTGTTGCAGATGCAACGTCGCAGCAACAGATGCATGCAGCACAAAGCAACACTGCAGATGCAATACCTGAAAACATTACCAATACTGATGTTGCAACAGATGAAACATTGCAAGCAACAGTGCATCAACAGCCAAGAGCATCAGAGCGCAATACTGCAGATGCAACAGTGCAACGTCCTCAAAAGAAGCGTGGATTGTTTAGGAGATTGGTGCAGGCCGTATTTGATGATGAGTAAGTAAGTACTTATGGTCAGTCTGTATGGTTTGCTTTTCTGAAACACTGATGATGTAAGGGATTCAATCTGTACAGGATGTAGGGTTCGACATGGGCTGAAATCACACAACAAACTAGAACACCTCAGAGCCAACAATTGGCTTACCACTTCAAGGAGGTGTTCTCATGAACCCAAGTATCAAACGTTTGTCATGTGTCCTGTTAGCTGTTGTATGGCTTCCAATCCCGGCTATGAAGCCAATCATTCAAACTGGTGACATCAACCTGCCACAAACCATCATTATTGGATCTAACAACACGCTTGTACGTGAATGAACGAGCAGAACTACCCACTCAATTTAATTTCATGCACGTAGACGCTTCACCGAAAGCCAAGAGTCCGCCTAGTTGCGGACTTTTTTGTTTTTGGCAATTAAAAAACCTATCAAAGAACTATAGGTAAAAGAGAAAATATTAAACGATAAAATAATCTATCTTTAGACTATCAATTTTAATTAAACGATAGTATTATCGTTGTACATTAAAATATTAGTCTTTATGATAGGTTTGAGTATGACAGCCCGTATTTATGTTAGAGCATCAACGAAAGACCAGGACGCAGAGAGAGCACTTAGTGACTTGATTAAGTTCAGTAATGATTACGGCTCTGAATATGTTGAATATATTGAAAACGAAAGCGGGACTAAATTAAATCGGCCTATCCTCACAAAACTTCTGAACGAATCAAATCAAGGCGATATTCTTTTAGTTGAATCAGTAGACCGCCTTTCACGATTAGAACAATCAGACTTTGAAATTCTTAAGCAACAAATTAAGGGTAAAGGTCTACGCCTGGTTGTTGCAGATCTACCGACAACACATGTTGTTAATACTGGAATGACAGGAGAAATTTTGAATGTCATTAACAGCATGTTGATTGACTTACTTGCCACTATGGCGAAGTTAGACAACGATAAACGGAGAGAACGGATTAAACAGGGACTAGAACGTTCAGGTTATAAACCGACAGGAAAAAAAGCAAATACAGCTAAACACACCCGCATCAAGCAGTTGCTTGATGCGGGTGATATGACCAAGGAAGAGATAGCTAAAGCCGTAGGTGTAGGGGTGGCTACGGTGTATAGGGTCAAGGCCCAAGCTGAAATTTCTTAAGTTTTTGATAATAAAAAACATACCCCTAACTTTTTAGAGTGAAAAGTGAGCAAAACCCCCCGTCTATAGAGAACACTTAAGAGCATTCTCTATGTGACTTACAGGGGCTTTGCTTACATCAATTATTTGTTTTAAATCTTTGGCTATTGGGTTCTATACCAATACACTCTGCCGTATAGATTTATAGATGTGATGCAAAATGGCTAAACCAACTAAAGATGATTACCTAGAGTTTTATGGTGGTTTAACTCAGTACGCGTGTTATTTGAAAGAAGCCTTCAAAGAAGAAAAATCACTAGGTATAGGACTGGGGATAGGACCTTCTCTAGAGCTATTAGAAAACGTAGTTTTAATCGAAAAGCAGCTCAGACTACTAGACAGCGATAAATCCGAAAAATTGAATGTAACTACGTATAAGGCGTTACTTGATGCGAAAGAGGCTAATTACCTACTTAAGGAATATTTTCCTTTTAGTACATTTTCGCCGTATGTAGAAATTTTCTTGAAAGTAACAGGAGAAATGCAACAGAGTAGTTTGCTAGAAGTTTTGAAGGCACTTAAATTAGCACTAGGTCAGGAAGAAAATAAGAAGAACATGGTCAGAAGCCGTAAAAATGGTAAGCATCCGCTGAACGCCATCGCCAAGTTTTAACGGGGTTCAGGTTTCCAGCGGTGAGGTAGTAATTCTTCTATTTGGGGCACTTTATG
>NZ_JAMXXC010000052.1:0-6122 GCF_024129855.1 Acinetobacter lwoffii | reverse complement strand
ATTTTATATCCAGTCCATGGTGATAAAAACCATCATAAACCAGACATTTTTATTGGTGAGAATATAGACACTTTAAATGGGTTCTAACAAGTCGACTTCGCATAACCTCCATTATGTTAAATGGGTAGTGATTTGGTGGATTTTTCAGACTCTGGTTTGAAAAATCCATTTAAAATTAATTAAGCTGTTGTAATTTTTCATATAAATAATCAATAAATAATCTAACTCTCTTAGGTATATAATTTTTTTTGTAATAGACAGCATGGATTTTTTGCTCATGAATCTTTATTTCATCTTCAAATAAAGCAATTAATTTACCTTCTTTTATATCCTTTAAAATTAAAAATTCAGAGAGACAAGCGATTCCTACGCCTTGTAAAGCAAGTTGACGA
The DNA here is from genome assembly GCF_024129855.1 of Acinetobacter lwoffii. Lineage (GTDB taxonomy): Bacteria > Pseudomonadota > Gammaproteobacteria > Pseudomonadales > Moraxellaceae > Acinetobacter > Acinetobacter lwoffii_L. The sequence goes on along the minus strand of NZ_JAMXXC010000052.1, from coordinate 5,730 downwards.
ACACTTTCGCCATTAGAAGCTGTAATAGATGGTGAAGTTTTATATAGTTGATCATTTATATAAATTGGCCAATTATTTAAATGCAAAGGATGGCTAAATCCTAATAATCTATGTTGATTTAACTCAATAATAGATTTTGGTAAGTTATTTTTTTTGAGATATTCAGCGCTAGCAACGATATACAAACGACTTTTATATAATAATTTTGCATAGAGACTTGAATCTTCTAGATCACCAAATCGTATAGCAACATCTATTTTATGCTCTAATAAATCAATTACATGATCATGACTAGTTAGTTCAATACTGATTTTTGGATATCGTTCTATAAACTCTGGTATTAATGGAATAATTACATGCAATACAAACGGTGTTGCTGAATCTATTTTAATTAAGCCTGTAGGTTCAGTACCTGGATTAATTAACAACTCTTCAGCTTCATTCAAATCAGAAAGTAATTTTCTTGCTCTTTCTAAAAAAATTTTTCCATCATAGGTAAGATTAAGGCTACGGGTTGTACGTTCGATTAATTTAACATTTAATTTTTTTTCGAGGCGTTGTAATGTGCGACTGATAGCAGATGTTGTTTGATTTAATTGTTCTGCTGTTTTCACTATAGAGCCACAATCAGCGATCGTAACAAATACTAAAAGTTCATCAAATGTAGATTTCATATCTAAGTAAATCATTAATAAAAAATCATTTTTAATTATATATTAATTTTAATTATTAACAATTAATCAATAATGTTTTGTTAATAATTGCATTTATGTTGATGGATCTTAAATTTATATTGTACTTCTCTATTCAATTTGGGATGAAGATGAATAATATTTTAATTATCAATGGTGCTAAAACTTTTGCTCATTCTAATGGTGAATTGAATGATACCTTGACAATTTTAGCAGAAGAAGTGTTAACCAAATTAGGTCATAAAGTTAAAGTTACGCGTGCTGATAGTGCTTTTGATCCAAAAGAGGAGGTAAAAAAATATCTTTGGGCTGATGCTATTATTTATCAAATGCCAGGCTGGTGGATGGGTGCACCATGGACAGTAAAAAAATATATTGATGATGTATTTACTGAAGGTCATGGTCATATATACGCTAATGATGGTCGTTCACGTTCGGATACTTCTAAAAAATATGGTTCGGGAGGCTTAATGCATGGCAAAAAATTTATGCTGTCATTAACTTGGAATGCACCTGCTGAAGCATTTACTGATCCAAAACAATTTTTTGAGGGGAGAGGTGTAGATGGGGTTTATTTGCCTTTTCGAAAAGCCAATGAGTTTCTTGGTATGCAAAGCATGTCAACATTTATTGCTCATGACGTCATCAAAGCACCAAACTTACCACAAATAAAAGATGACTATCGCCAACATTTGATCCGTAATTTTTCTGCATCAGTGATATAGAGGTAAATGATGTTAACAATTATTGCTGAAATTAAAGTAAAACCCGGTTCAAAGCATCTGCAACATGTAATCAATTCATTCAAGGAGATCACACCAACAGTGTTTGAAGAAGATGGTTGTTTTGGCTACGAATTACTTATTAATCATGAGAGTCATGCGTCTTATCAGGCGCCATTGAAAAATACAGTCGTTATGTTGGAAAAATGGAAAAGTATCAAACATTTAGATGCACACCTTGCAACCGTACATATGCAAGAACATCACTTTAAGATAAAAGATGATGTTCTTGGTGTTGATATCCGAATTTTAGAGAATGGATTTTAATCAAATTATTATATTCATTTATGAGTTTCTCTAAAATTAACATAATACACGTTATAGGAATCTAAAAATGGGAGCCTTTAGCTCCCATTTTTACTATATTTTTTAAAGCTTTAGGCGTGTTGTACTGTGAGTTTTAAGCCTAAAGCATTTACTACACGATTAATTGTATCAAAACGTGGTGCTGAATCATGACGTAGGGCTTTGTAGAGTGCCTCACGCCCAATCCCTGCTTCTTTAGCGATTTGAGTCATGCCACGAGCTTTAGCAATAACACCAAGTGCATGAGCTAATTCAGCTGGATCATTCTCTTCAAGAACCATATTGAGATAAATCACAATGTCTTCTTCAGTTTTGAGTGACTCAGCCATATCAAAACTTGGTAAATCAGCTACTTTAACCATTTTAATCCTCCAACGTTTTCGATAGTTTGACTGCACGATCGATGTCTTGTTGTTGAGTTGATTTATCTCCACCACCAAGCATTACAATCACAACGTCACCATGTTGGATGTAATACATCCTCCATCCAGAACCGAAGAATTCTCTCATTTCCCAAACGCCATCTTGGAGAGGTTTAATGTCTCCCCAGTTTCCACGTTGAACCTTATCTAATCGACGATTCAGGCGGATACGGGTCATATTGTCTTTAATGCCATCCAACCATTCATCAAATTCTGGCAGACGTTTAATTTCAATCATGAGGATTCCTTCTCTTCTCACTATATTGTATTCGATCGAATACAATATGCAAGTAATCTATATGAACATCCATTAATTTCGTATAACAGCCATTATGTTAGATGGTTCTATCGCATTAAGAACTAGATTAGATACTGTAAAGGGTGAAATGCGACAGAACCTTAATCGTGACTGCAATAAATTTCATAGAGTGTCTGCATGATTTTTAACACGCGCATATCGCTTAATTGATAAAAAATCTGTTTACCCTCCCGTCGTGTCGATACGATCTGATTGTTTCTTAAAACTGTTAGTTGTTGTGACAAGGTGGGTTGGTAGATATTAGTGCGTATTTCAATTTGCTGCACATTGAGTTCACCTTCCACCAAAACACATAGAATTTTAAGACGATCTGGGTTTGATAAAACTTTTAGACAATCACTAACAAGATCAACTTGTGAGAAGTCTATTCGCGTTTTTAACTGAGTAGTGTTCATGAATGCATCCTAATAATGAGATAAAAAAATTAAGATCTTCTACTTGAATAATTAAAATTATTATATAATATAAAAAAATATATTGTAATTGGGTATATTTACTATGCATGATTTTCTGATCGCATTTTTAGGCGGATTGCTTCTTGGCGTAGCCGTGGTCGGCTATCTTTATGTGCATGGTCGTATCGCCGGAATCAGTGGTTTAATCGAACAGGTGCTGAACCCTTCAACGATGTTTAAAACACCTGCAATTTGGTTTCTGTTGGGCTTAATCACGGTGCCATTTATCTATGGACTGTTTGTTCAGCCAGAAATTGAATTGAATGCGAGTCCGCTGATGATGGTGGTTGCGGGTCTCTTGGTTGGCTTTGGTACACGCTTAGGTTCAGGTTGTACCAGCGGTCACGGCATTTGCGGGATGAGTCGTTTGTCTAAACGTTCCATCGTGGCCACCATGAGTTTCATGTTTGCTGGTTTTGTCACTGTTTATATGATTCGCCATATCACAGGAGCTTTCTAAATGAAAAATTTTCTCGCTTTTATTTTTGGTGGTTTGTTTTCTGTGGGGCTGATGGTATCAGGTATGTCGAATCCAGAAAAAGTGCTGGATTTCCTAGATCTGTTTGGTGACTGGGATGCCAGTCTAGCCTTTGTCATGATGGGTGCAATTGCCGTAGCATTTATTCCCTTTCAAAAAGCTATACGTTCTGCAGCACCGAAAACCGTTTTTAACGAACCTATTTTATTGCCAACCAGTCAAAAACTTGACCCACGCTTAATCATTGGCAGCCTGCTGTTTGGTATCGGTTGGGGAGTTGCTGGTGTATGTCCTGCACCAAGTTTTACTTTGATTGGTCTTGGACATTATCAGGTCCTGTATTTTATTGTCGCAATGCTTGTAGGCGTGTTGATTCACCGTAAGTGGGCAGGAGCTTAATGATGTCAAATTTCCCTGTTGTAAAAGATTTTTTTCATGAAGATACCAATACTTTTAGTTATGTGGTGAGTGATCCTACAACTCAGGCATGCGCAATTATTGACAGTGTGTTGGATTATGATGCTGCATCTGCAACCACTTCGACCACACATGCCGATCAGATTATTGCCTATGTCAAAGCACAGGGTTTAACAGTCGAGTGGATTCTGGAAACCCATGTCCATGCAGATCACTTGACCGCAGCGCAGTATCTCAAAGTTGAATTGGGCGGCAAGATTGCCATGAGTCAAAAAATTGCTGTGGTACAGGAGACCTTTGCTGCGATCTATCATTTGGATATTAAGCAATGGAATGCCCAGCAGTTATTTGATTACCTATTTGAAGATGATGAGAAATTTCAGATTGGTTCAATCGAAGCATATAACATTCCCACCCCCGGACATACACCGGCCTGCTTAAGTTATGTCATCGGTGATGCTGTCTTTGTCGGGGATACTTTGTTTATGCCGGATTATGGTACGGCACGTTGTGACTTTCCGCGGGGAAGTGCAGCAATACTTTTTGATTCGGTACAGCGCCTGTTTGAACTGCCAGAGAGTACCCGAGTATTTCTATGCCATGACTATTTACCACAAACCCGTGATCGCTATGTATGTGAGACGGATCTTCAGACGCAAAAAAACCGAAATATTCATATTCATCATGGTACGACCAAAGCTGAATTTGTAGAAATGCGTAATAAGCGCGATGCGGGTTTGAGTATGCCAAAACTAATTTTACCTTCGATACAGATCAACATGAAAGCCGGACAGTTCCCTGAGCCAGAAGAGAATGGAGTTTCTTATTTGAAACTTCCACTTAACTATTTCAGATAAACAAGTTTCAACATTAAACAACAAGGTTTGTCTTTTGTTGAATTGCTTGATTTAAAGAGGGGTGTGGGCTATGTGGATGTTGATACTGGAAAGCTTGGCCATTGGTGGCTTGCTAGGGTTAACAGGTGCTGGTGGAGGTATTCTCGCTGTGCCGGCACTCATGGCGAGTCAAGGGTGGACTGTAGCACAGGCTGCCCCTGTGGGCCTACTTGCAGTCACTCTATCCGCCTTGGTTGGAACATTTGAAGGTTTATTCAAACGTATAGTGCGTTATCGTGCTGCGCTTTGGATTGCTCTCATCAGCATTCCATCAGCACGTTATGGTGTGCATCTAGCAGGAATTATATCTCCAGTATGGCTAACCCTAGCATTCAGTCTAGTGATGCTGCTCGTCGCTTACCGGATATTCTTTAATAAAGTCCATGATCATGAAAATACACTGTGCAAGGTTAATCAAACTACAGGTCGCCTGATCTGGAATATGAAAACTGCTTTATCTCTCGGTATTATTGGTATGGTGGCAGGTTTGTTAACTGGCTTGCTTGGAGTGGGTGGTGGTTTTGTGATTGTTCCAGCAGTACGTAAAGTGACAGACCTCGATATGCGCAGTATCGTTGCGACCTCCTTGATGATTATTTTTCTAATTGGTGGGGTTAGTATTTCTGCCCACGTGTTGGACGGCTTTCAATATCCTGTTTCCATCACGCTCACTTTCGTTATGGCGTGTATTGTGGGGATGTTAATTGGGCGCAGTTTAATACATCGGATAGATGCTAATCGAGTGCAAAAGATTTTTGCAACGACTGTGATCGGAGTTGCTATGTATTTAATTTATTCAGTACTTACGGGATAAATGATTAATTATTCAATATTTCTAAAATTAACATAATACACGTTATACGAATTCCCAATGTTAGAACCCATTTAAAGTGTCTATATTCTCACCAATAAAAATGTCTGGTTTATGATGGTTTTTATCACCATGGACTGGATATAAAATAT
>NZ_JAMXXC010000051.1:0-6336 GCF_024129855.1 Acinetobacter lwoffii | reverse complement strand
CGTTAGGGACTTCATCCCTAAAACCCTGAAACTTCTTTTTTTCGTTCAATTGAAAATTGAATGAAAAAAAGAAGTACCAACGCTAGGAGCAACAACATGCAACTAAAACAGGTATGGGGAAAGATCAAAGATATTATTTTTGGCGTGATCGCAGCACCCCTACTCATCCTCATTATGGTTCTTGCTTCGATACTCGATAAAAGAGCGTTTAAGAAGGAACGCAACCAAAAAAAGGAACAGGATAAAACCTAATGGCGATTGCTCGTTTAAGTGTCAAAGTTGGTAAGGCAGGCAAGGCAGCACCGCATGCCGAATATATAGATCGAGATGAAGAAAAAAAGAAAAAAGAGGAACAGGCTAAAACTGACCTTGAACATCGTGACTATGGAAACATGCCGAAATGGGCAGAACATAATCCGATTAACTTTTGGCAGGCAGCCGACCTTTACGAGCGCAAAAATGGCAGTACCTATCGAGAATATGAAATTGCCCTGCCTAGAGAGATGAATGCCGAGCAACGCCTAGAACTGGTTGAGGACTTCATTCAGTCTGAAATTGGCTCAAAATATCCGTATCAGTTTGCGATCCATAACCCTAAAGCAATGGACGGCAACGATCAGCCTCACGTTCACCTCATGTTTAATGAACGTCTACAAGATGGAATCGAGCGAGATCCAGAGCAATATTTTAAACGCTATAACAGCAAGAATCCTGAACGTGGCGGAGCTAAAAAAGACAATACAGGCAAGACTTACCAGGAACGAAAAACCGATATTAAAGACCTACGCCAAAGATGGGCAGATTTATGCAACAGCCATTTAGAAAAACACCAAATTGACAGCCGTATTGATATGCGAAGCTACAAAGAGCAAGGCGTAGAGAAAGAACCCGAAAAGAAACTATTACCAAGCCAAGCCAAAGACCCTGAAATCAGAGAAGCCTTGCAACAGTCACGTACAGCCTATAAAGAGCTTGAACGACTAGACTTAGGCGACCCGAAAAAAGACCTGAAGGACCTCAAAAATAGCCCAATTTCAGACAAAGAAATTAAACAGGGCATTGAGAGCTTTAAGGCTGATTTTGATAGCTTCAAACAGCTTGCTTTGGAACAGTACAAAGAACAGCAGAAATTAGAACGAGAGCAACAGAAAACCATGAGTTATAAGGGGATGAGTCGATGACACCTGATGAAAAAAAGCTATATGCACTGATGGCAGTTGCAGAACAACAGCAAAACTTAGTTAATCAGGCCGTTAAAGAGCTTCAAATCACCGAGGAACGCATTCAGAAGGTCATCGCAGGGCAAACCCATCATACTGTATCAAAATCGCTAAATATGGGCTTACAGGAAGGTACAGCGGAACTTATTAAGACCGCCAAAGCACTTGGACATTTAAAAAATTCGATTGAATCAACCAGTGATCAATTTTCATGGAAGTTAATCACTACTTTCTTAGGTATTTTTTCAGTTCTCATACTGACTATGACGTGGCTATTTGCATCTTATATTAAGCCTTTAGAGAATATTCCAAAGATCGAGAGTTTAAGGCAGCAAGGTATTCAGTTTGATATTCAAAGTTGTGCCGTTGGAGAAGAGTCCAAGCCTTGCGTCCGAGTGATGAAAGAGCAGTGTGGCTATGGGAAGTATGGGGATTTATGCGTTATTGACCCCAAATAGCTAAATCTAAAAATGAAGGCTCTAAGCACTCATTTATAGTTTTTATTATGTTTTAAAATTAGTGGAAGTTAAGGAAATTATTATGTTAAAGCAATCAAGTTTAGAAAGAACAGAGTTTAAGGAAGAAGAACTTGCGCCCATTAAAAAGCTTGATTTAAATGATTTGAAAGTTCCTATGCCTAAAAACCTTGACCAGTTACTGATTTGGACATCCGAACTTGCTCAATATAATTATGCTCAATTCCTTGACCAATCCGAACAGCTAAAACTTGTTGATGAAGACAACCTGGAAGAACAGGCGGAAATCAGTCAGAAGCTTAGGTTTTATAGAGGTAATGCGCTTATAGAAAACCAAATCAAAGATTTCTATTTGAAAAAGTTACTTGATCAAGGGGAGGCAACAGTTAAAGGTTATATTAAAAGTCCGACTAAGAAAAATACCAGATATGCTGTAATTTCTTATCATGACTATGATTTTGTAAGCTTTGCTACTCCAGAGATTCTTAATAAATTTCCAGCCGATCTCATTAATTTCGTGCAAAAGGAAGCACCTAAGACATTAGCGGATATATATCCTGAAGAAGCCGTATTCTTATCAGCTATCAAAAAATTTATTAAACCTTTTAAGGAACAGTATAAAAAATTGACTGATACAAATAGGGAAATTAAGGAGCACAATACAATTGCTCATGAAATTTATATAAAAATTAAAAATAAAGAAGCAACTCTGCAAAAGTCAAAAGACTCAAAGCATAAAGAATCTAGCCCAAAGACTACTGAAAATAGTGCTGTCCCAGTAGAGATGAAGCAGGTAGCCATTCAGAAAAATATGGCTCCACAAGAAAAGCCAATTACTGTGATTAAGAAGCGAAAATTTGCTTTAAACAAGGATAAGTAATTTGTAATTTAAAATTATAAACAAAAACCCCTCTAAGTCTTGCAACTTAGAGGGGTTTTCAAGTAAATTCAGCGGTACGCAGTTATTTGATGGATCTAACATCAAGTAACGAAGATCATAAGGTTTGGCGACCGTTATGATTTCACCAAAAGGCTTGTACCTGAACTCTATTTTCACAATAAACAGTGTTTATATCAAGCCTCAAAATGATAAGTCTTCGTTAATTCGTGTTTTAAACCATCAAATAAGCATCCTAGATCGAGCTTTGCCCGCTTCTGCGTGTCCGTTTTACGGTCGGCATGCATTACGTGTGGTAGGAATAAGTGTCACTGGCGTATTGTAGCTATGGTCGAAAGGCTAAACCGCTTACAGGGGAACTTCACATAGGCGGAGCGTTGGGAGTAGTTACATAAGACTTGTTAAGTTGTAAGTTGGGGAAACCCTCGCAGAGATACAGGCAATGTAACGACAGGGAGCGCGTGGAGCGAAGTGCAAGACTTTGAGTCCTTGTCTGCATAGTCAGCAAAGCTATGTGCGGATACGACCGATATACGTGGCTCCGAAGCCAAATATATATAGGTAAATCGGCAATACTTAGGGGATAGGTTATTTTTTTAAATGACCGCCCTTAGGGTGAGTATTGCCGAAACTCTCTCAACCGTTCACCAAAGCCAAAGCACGAAGTGCGACGCTTTGGGGGCGAGTTGAGAGAGTGAGCGCATTTGTTTTTAAGGCTTTTGATTTTATTTGAGTCTATATTTCTGTATAGTTTTACTGAACGAATTGCTGTATATTAAAACTATACAAAGGATGATTTTTTGTGATTGTAGATTTTAATCATAAGGGACTGGAACGATTTTTTAAAACCAGTTCTACAGCAGGTATTCAGTCTGTTCATTCAACCAAGTTAAAAAGACAATTAACTGCTTTGAATGAAGCGCAAAGCATTGATGAAATGAATTTTCCTGGATGGAAGCTTCATCCTTTGAAAGGTAAATTAAAAGATCATTGGTCAATCACTGTGAGTGCCAATTGGCGTCTGACTTTTATTTTTAAAGATGGTAATGCGTATATCGTGGACTATCAGGACTACCATTGAGGTGAATATGATGATGAATAATCCAGCTCATGCAGGTGAGTTAGTGTCAGAATGGTTAGATGGCTTAAAAGAAGAAGGACAAGCGATCACGATTACAGAACTTGCTGAACGTATTCAAGTGACACGTCCATTACTTTCTAGGATTATTAACGGTAAAGCGCCAGTGACCGCAGATGTAGCTTTACGCTTGCATGATGCTTTGGGAATCAGTGCAGACCTGTTAATGCGTGTTCAATCTAAGTATTCACTTTGGATGGAATCACAAAAACAGCGTCCACAGATTCAACCATTTTTTGCTAATTGTTAAAATTAAGATATTACTAAATATTTATATACATTAATTATATAGGATTTTTTTATGGATGACTTTTTTAAAAAAATTGATAACAGTATTGGAGCACAAAAAAAGAGTAAAAGTGATTTCAATGAAATGAAAAAAAACAATGAAGAATTTTTTGAGCATACGTCTTTAAGGCTTATCCCTATTCTTGAACAATATGTTGAAGAGATAAAGAAGCGCAATATTCAAGTTAAGAGTACAAGTAATAAACGCTATATCTCAGTTGAATTAAAATACAAAAATGGTGGGTATAGTTGCTTATTACTTAGTACTAATCTTGAATCTGGCCGAATTGAGTTCCAAAAAAATTATACTGGTGATAATGGCGAAAGGTTTGTATCTGTAGACGGTAGTTCGTATGATGAACGCACTTGGAAAGATGATATTTTTAAGACAAAAATTGAAAAACTAATAGAAGATTTTGTTTTTTATGCTCCACGTTATGGTGGATTTTAATTGCTTATAGGTAAAGGACATCTTGATGATATCTCCCGATATTAAAGTTCTTGATTGGATTAGAGTTGGTCCTCATGATTGTGTAGTTAGGGTTATCTATAGAGATAATTCACAACCTGAAATCTGTCAGGTTGTTTTTAATAAAGATAAACCAACTACACATGATGTCTGTTGGAATGGTACAGACTGGTTTTTCCCTAAAAGACCTGATTTTGGTGGTTATGCACCAGATAGTTGTCCTGCTGTAAGAATTTTAAAAAAAGGAAAATATTAATTAATACTATTGAGAATATATGGAAAAATATATTAAAGAAGGGTAATTTCCTAAATTGTACCTTTAGCTAAACATTTTCTGAAAGCCTGTGCTTTAACAAACTGGATATTTGTTTCTGATCTAGGGAGATTATAAGCGTAATCAACTAACCTTTTACCTTTGGCTTTTAATTCAGCAGAGTTTTTACTAAAGAAGCTCATTTCCCAATTTTTATCAAAAGTATTTTCTAAACGTCTTTCAAATACTGAAGACATATAAGAAGCTTCAGACCTACAATCATCTAAGTTGTATACAGTGTTGCCTTTTGTACAAATTTCATCAAAAGCAACTATGAATAAGTTTTCATCTGAGTATGTATTATTCTCTTCCTTCTCAGCCCAAGCACTCTGAGTATATAGGTTTCCATTCCTATAAATATATCGGTCAAATCCAGTATAAGCTCCATAACCATTTTTAGCGTTAAACTCGCCACATTGACCCGAGACATTCCTAAACTGTACAGAGCTAGGATCTTTAACATAAGATTTAATATATTCTTTTGCTTCACGTTCTTGTTGAAATTTTTCACAACCCACTAAACTTAAAGCTACAACAGATATAAAAATAAGTTTTTGCATTTTTTATCCTAAATGACATTTTAATTTTAAGTGTATGTTTCTAATAAATTACTATCAAGTTTAGAAAAAGGGAAATTAGTTAATTATTTAAATCATCTAAAATTAACATAATGCACGTTATACGAAATGCAAAAAATTTTTCCCTGAATAACAATATCTTATGTTGATGTGAAAAGCCCAATCATACACGATTGGGCTTTTTTGTTGATTATTCACGTTCCACGCTTAATATCTGATCAATGTTCCACGGGTTTAAGTAGCTTAACTGCATAATCAATTATTTTGTTTTTCAGTCTTTTTACGTTGATTTAAAACCTCTTGACCTAAGTCTTTCCAAATCTGCCATTTCATATCGTTAGGATCAATCTCTGCTGTTTTAAGTAGTATACCGAGCAGTTCGGCAGGGTCCCGTTTATCTAGGTTAGCAATTTCAAACAGTGCGCCTAACTGGATCAGGTGACGAGTACGCGCTTTACGTTCAGCTTCTTTTTCAGCATTCAATAATTTTCTAACCACTACCTTTTGTTTATTTGCTCGATCTATGGCTTTTTCTGCTTTGATCAGTGCATTTAATTTCTTTTCTTGTTCAGGTGTTCGATATTGAATTTGAGCAATTTCCAATAAAAGTTTTTGAGCATCACTCGGATTTTTTAAAGCAGAAATATAGGTTAGTCTTTCTGAAAGCCATTCATTATTCATATTCAATTCCTTAATTCAAATACCGCTAAAGTACAAGCTCAATTCTCAAAGAACGATAACAAAATAATTACGTCCAATGTCCGCAATTTTGTTAAAGTTCGTTCTAGAGAAGTTCGCCTGTACTTCCATCAAAAATTTGATGGCGCGCTTAGACGTTTCTCAATTTCATTGAGAAACCTAAGCACGTTAGGGACTTCATCCCTAAAACCCTGAAACTTCTTTTTTTCGTTCAATTGAAAATTGAATGAAAAAAAGAAGTACCAACGCTAGGAGCA
>NZ_JAMXXC010000050.1:0-7188 GCF_024129855.1 Acinetobacter lwoffii | reverse complement strand
TGGTTGTGCGGTAGATTTTGTGTGTAGGCTTCTTCATTTGAAAATTATATCGCTGAAAAAGCCTTTACAGATAGGTTTGTGCAACAAAGCCTATTCAGAATGCCAATAGATGCAATATGAAAGCTGATTCTCAAAGGACTGAATTTTGCACGTTGAGCCATATGTTTCATTTGTCTTCTTAGAATATTGTAGGCAATAAAGCCCCCCATAATTATTGACAAACTAAATCAGGTTGCTTGTTCCTCAAATGCTTGCCCTCCTGTAAATCACTTTTGATTTCTCGGTAACACATTTTTATTTCCCAGCGCTGAGCATAAAGCTTCGCCAAGCCTATCAGTGGCTATGTCTTTGGGTTCATTAATAAAGTGATATAACGTCTAATTTTCCCTTCCTGCTCAACTTCAATCAAACGCACTTCCCAATACCCTGTTGCCATTAGAGGCCAAAAGCCGCTGTAAACTGGATCCTGAACTAAAAATCTATAATCAGGAAATCAATAAAGAAGAATAGAAATTAAGTATGGATTGGCAGTCTAAAAACTTTCAAAATGCTTTCAGAACGTTATCGCAATAGAGCTAAAAGCCCCCCTTTTGAGATTCAATCTAGTTGCTGGAATTTATAATTTGCAACTGAGTAAGAATGATTTATGAAGGAGGTCTAATGCTAATCTAAGAAAATAAAGAAATCCTAAAAACATTTAACTTTTTAGGATTTGAATGGTCAGGATATAAATATAAGCTTATGCTTGAATATCTAAGATCATTTCAATTTTGTCCTGTGACCAGATTTCGATGTCATATTCAATCACTAGATCATCTGATTTTGAAATACGTTCAATATAAGTGGCGGTTTGACTTAAAGGAATACCCAAGTGCTGGCTCTCAAAATGAGACACACCGGTATTTTTAATTTTTAACTGACTACTCGTGTAATTATAATGAAAGTGATTTTTAATGACGTCTTGGACCGAAGTAATCACATTATAATTCAGCACATCTGGAAACAGCGCAACAGGTAAATAATTATATTCTAGAAGTACTGGTACATCATCAGCATAACGTAAACGGATAATTTCAATAAAGCCCAATTTACGATTTTCTTCGCTAAAAAGATTACTGTGATCCAATCGCTCCAGCTGTCTGGTCGAGATCAGTTCAGTTCTGGCATTAAAACCCTGTGCCTTCATATAAGAACGAAAATTTTCAATTGAGTTTGGATAATATTGAATTTTTTTATTACTCACGAACCAGCCGAGATTTTGCCGTTTGAAAATTTTATCTTCGGCACGAAGCTGTTCATAGGCCTTACGCACTGTTTCCCTTGAACAGTCAAACTTTAATGCCAAGTACCGTTCGGATGGAATTATTTGATTAGAACTGTAATTTTTCAATTCAGCCTCAATCAAATCTCTGATTTCCATATACTTCATTCAGTGAATCCAGTGAGTGCTCATAAGTGATAAAGATAGTACTAAATTAAAGAACAGAGGAAAATTGAAAACAAGGTACAGATCAGTAAAAAGATGCATTCCCTTGTTTTAATGAGAATGTTTAGCAGCATGATTGATACGTGATTCTGAGAGAATATCGTTGTCCACTCATAATGTTCTCATTTATGCAAAAAGAATAGACTAAATTTGTCTAGGAGAGTGGTGACAGTCTAATCTAATTAAAAGGCATCTACAAAATCGGCGGCTATTCGTAATAGTCGACTGAGAAAATCACGTACCTTGATTCTAGACATTATTGCCCACCTCTACTAGCACATTTCCTGACACAGTCCCTATCTATACATTTGAATGCCTTTGACTATTAAAGATTATCTTTAATAAAATGAGCTTTATAGGGCAATATACTAAGATCTCCAGACTGTTGAATCCGGCAAGCGCACTGAGTGCGGTTCCGTAACGTGACACTGGGTAACGTCTTGGACTGCTGTATGTAGACAAAAAATGAAAGCTGCGGTTTAAAGCTGGCGTCCTTCAAAATTTATCTCATTTTATAACTGATGTCTGGATTTTCAGGTAATTATACCGCACCAAAAAAACATCTATTCACTAACGATTACTTAGGCTATTTATTATAAAAAAACAACCATACTTCATTGATATATGTTCATTTATTTCTAATTTTTCATGGACATAAGTTAATTAGTTAATTTATTAGGTCCCATATATCATCTAAGCGGAGTCAATTAAAACCTGTTATAAGTCAGTGTAATATTGAAATTTATAGAAATAATATTTAAAACCGTTTTTTATTTTGAATTAAGGTGTCATCAATTAGCTTGAGAAAATATTACCGGTCCTCATAATTTTTTCATGACTAAACGCTATGCATTAAAAGATGATCAGTGGGAACAGGTTAAAGATCTGTTACTTGGACGAATGGGTACTGTTGGAGTAACGGCCAAAGATAACCGACTATTTGTTGAAGCGCTATCGTTCAGGTATCCCGTGGCGAGACTTAATCGAACGCTTTGGTGATTTTAGAGTAGTGCATACTCGTTTTAGTCTTTGGGCTAAAACAGGTGTGTGGCAGAGAGTCTTTGAAGTGCTGTCACATGACCTTGACAATGAATATGTCATGTTAGACTGCACCCCATTGTACGTGCTTACCAACACAGCGCTGGGGGGAAATCAGGCGACTAGGCGCAGTAAAGGGGGCTTAAGCACCAAAATTCATGCCCGTACTGATGCTTTAGGCAACCCGACAGGATTTTATCTCACGGATGGGCAGGTCCATGATTTAAACGGTTCAGATGTGTTGCTGGACTTATCGTTGAGTCAGACCTGGTTTATGGATAAAGCCTACAACTCTAGGGATCGGGTCATTGATCCAATTTTAGAGGCGAAGGGTCAAGTTGTGATGCCAGCGAAAAGTAATTCTATTGATCAGCGTGATTATGATTGACATATCTACAAGGCAAGACATCTGATCGAGAATTTTTTTGCCAAGCTCAAACAATATCGTGCTATTGCCACACGCTATGATAAATTGGCTCAAAACTTCTTATCAGCGATCTTTCTGGCTTAATTGATAACACGCCCTAGTTTGAGATTGTCAAAAGAAGTGTAGCAACTTGCTACACTTTTTCACTTTTCTGAATAAGCTGTTTTAAAAAATCTTCTAGTTGTAAGAGACTAGCTTCGTCAATTTCCGAGATATTCAGAGAAACCTTAAGCTGTTTTTGATTGAGTTTGATATTTCCCGCAATCTTACCTGCATATTCAATTTTTCTAACCACAGATGTTGTGGTCAGTTTTCCTGGATCCTGACTCAATATTTTTTCAGCATAGGCAGTAACTTTACTTTGCTCTAGTTTTTTGTCTTTTACTTTTTCCCAAGCCCCTAGCAAAGCCTTTTCAGCCTCAGAAAGTTGCTCTATATGATCCGACAGAAATTTTTTGAATGCAGTTGCAGCAGTACGACCTAGTAGGCC
Organism: Acinetobacter lwoffii; assembly: GCF_024129855.1. Taxonomy (GTDB): domain Bacteria; phylum Pseudomonadota; class Gammaproteobacteria; order Pseudomonadales; family Moraxellaceae; genus Acinetobacter; species Acinetobacter lwoffii_L. The sequence continues at coordinate 3,747 of NZ_JAMXXC010000050.1, read as the reverse complement.
TGGTTCCACATCAAGGTCATTTAAAATTACTTGAGGCAGTTTTTCGTACGCTAAATACTTGTACATATCTTCGCGATTTAAACCCAGTGAATTGGCTAAACGTTGCTTGTTTTTCTTTAACTTCTCATCAAGTGAGTTCAGGCCAATAAAAATTTCATAATCTGTCAGATCCTGACGCTTTAAATTCTCTGCCAGGGTTAACAAAGACGCTTCTACATTATTTGCATCAATAATAATGGCTTCAATCACAGACTTTCCGAGTAACTGATGTGCCCGTAAGCGTCGCTCGCCTGCAATCAGTTCATATTTCAGATTATCCAGTTTACGTACTGTAATGGGCTGCAAAAGGCCGATTTCATTAATAGAATCCGCCAGTTCTTTTAACTGTGACTCTTCGAATAATTTACGCGGCTGGTTTGGACTGCGGCTGATATCCTCAATAGGGACATTACGTCTAAACTCTTTCAGCTCTCTAATATTGTCTTTCTGTGCTTGCTGATGTTTTTCTGTATTCTGTTTCAGTTTCTGAGCTAAAAGCTCTTTGGTGCTTGCCATAATGCTCTCAGGTTTAAACTTTAGCTACAATTTCATTGGCAAGGCTTTCAAAAGCCTTACGTACTTTTGAATTTTTTTCTACTTTCAAAAGTGATTGTTGCAAAATCGCTGCTTGATTAACTTTAGTACTTTGAGGAATGGTAGTCTCTAAAAGTTTTCCTACCTGTTTCAAGGCTTCATTCCGAATCAGCTTACAGACATTCTGACGTTCATCATGCTTAATTAGTAAAGCGCCTAAAAGCTCTAAATCTGGATTAATACGTTTGATCTTTTCAAGATGATTTAAAAGATCTGTTACCCCATACAATCCATATTGTGATCCAGATTCGATAGGGATAATGACATGTGTTGAAGATGCCAGGGCATTGCTGGTTAATAATTTAAGACTAGGTGGACAGTCGATCAATATAAAATCATAAAGATCTTTTAACAGTTCTAACTTGATATTTAACTCTTCAGAAGGACGGGGAGCTTCTTCTTTTAGTTGGTCTTCAGTTTTTCCTAAATTCAAAGAACCATAAATTAATGATACTTTTTCAAAGTTTGTTTCTTCTTGTAATGCATCTGCCAACAATGAAATATCACCCACCAGTAGCTCCGCTGTAGTCACAACAATTTCGCTTGGATGTTGGATCCCAATGTGTAAACTAGCGTTTGCTTGAGGATCTAAATCAATGACTAAAACTTTGTTGCCCAAATTAGCAAGCTCTGAAGCTAGGTGCACAACCGTCGTTGTTTTGCCACATCCGCCTTTATGGTTAGCAACAGTAATAATTTTTGCAGACATGCGTATCAGATGCTTCCCTATTTGAATGTCTAGTAATATAAATAAATTTTACTCATCTTACTATAGTTTTTAAATTTATAAATTCTATTTGTTCAGATGTAAAACAGCTTAAAAATAAATCTTTAACTAAGCTAGCTTAATTAATAATTAGAATAATTAGTTATTTAGCTAATTAATAATTAAGAGTGAATTTTTATTATATAAAACAAATGCTTAGAGTTTTAAAAGTGGAAGGTTTGTCACCATAAAGTGGAAGGTCTGTCACTCTAAAGTGGAAGGTCTGTCACTCTAAAGTGGAAGGTCTGTCACTCTAAAGTGGAAGGTTTGTCACTCTAAAGTGGAAGGTCTGTCACTAGGGTGGAAGGTTTGTCACTGCTATTTTTTAAACCGCTATTTTTATTTAAAAATAATTTAAAAAACAATTATTTAATATGTTAATAAAGTCTCGTAACTAAGCCTTAAAGGTGGAAGGGTTGTCACTGTATGTTCTTAACCTGTGGATAATCTGTTTTTATTGGATATTTCCTGATGATTATATGTGCAGTTATATCTTTCGAATCTAACTGAAAGGTGGAAGCCTTGTCACATCAGGGTTTCTATTTAACTTAACCTATCTGAATGTGGGTGAAAAAAGTAAAAATAGTCATTCTAAACTGTAATTTCGGGGGCTAAAGGTGGAAGGTCTGTCACTGTAGGGTGGAAATACTGTATTTAATTCCACTTTAAAGGCAAAAAACCGGATAATAACGCTTTTTTTGATGACGGACCTTCCACTTTTAGAATCTTGTGGTGAAAGTCTTGAAAGTTTTTCCACTTTTGTATATAAAAACTAAGTCAAATTATAAATATCACGGTTATGACAGAATCTGAACCATTGCAAGAAGAAACGAATTATATTCCCTACTGTATAGGCAACATTCGCCATAATGGCGTTGTCAGTACCAGTAACCGCTTAATTCGCCCAATCGAGTTGTCATCCAATGAATATAAGGCACTTCTATATGCAATGGCGGTTGCGAATTATAGTGAGAAAAATAGGGTAGATGGTGAAATTACCGAACAAACTTATATTTATTTGTATAAGGATGATTTGGCAGATTTACTAGGATTAAATAAACGTAACTCAATTAATGTTGCAATAGATCGGATCTATAAAGAGCTTTCATCCCGGGTAGCTCATTTTATTATTGAGGAGCCTGCTGATAATGGTAAGAGAAAGACTAAAAAAGTACATTCTGTCGTTCCCATTATCCGTGAGTTAAGATGGGAAGATGACTCTAAAAATGCGATTCAGATTCGTTTTACTAGTGAGGTGTTGCCGTATTTCACTCAACTGGCTGGGGGTAATTTTACTACCTATCAGCTAAAACATCTTTTTGCCCTAGATTCTGTTGCCAGTATGAGTCTTTATACTTATTTCATTAAAAACGAATTTAAGTACGCCAATCAAAAGAGTTATGAAGTGCCATTACTTTTAGAAAACTTGAAAGCACTGATTGATATTAATGAAACCAAATATGATCGCTGGGTAGATTTTAGACGCTATGTATTAGACAAAATAGTGGCAGAAATTAACGAAAATACAGATCTACAATTAGAGTATGAAACCGTTAAGAAAGGCCGTCCAATTGTAGGTGTGAATTTTAAACTGCATCATCGGATTGCTGATAAGGCACTGGATGAAATTGCAGTGATTGAAAAAATCTATCTTGATGTTCCATTTGAAGACAATGCATCCGTAAAAGAATTAGGGGCTAAATTCGATACGAATGTACGTTCTTGGTATATTTTTAATAATGATGAAAATTATCAGCAGTTCAAGAAGTGGTTTAAAAAAGTAGGATGCCTCACTGACTCTCAAGCAAATATTGTCATTAATGACACTTTATTCCAAATGGATTTTGCTGAAATTGGTATGGGGCTGAATGACTTTAAACGAAATATGAAGCATAAACTTAAAAATAATCCAGAATTCGTTCAAAGTATTCGTGAAAGACTGAATGATATTTTTGGTAAAGAGCTGATCTAGCGAAAAGTGTAGCAACTTGCTACACTTTTTTAAATATATGTTTGTAAAGAATACAAGTGGTAAGGACCCTAGGATAAAAACGACTCTGTTGGATAAAGGCTTTAGAGATAGATCTTCCCTAAGTTATCCAAATTCAAGTGACAACTTGGGTATGAGGTCTGCCTAATTCCTTAAATCTATTCAAAACGTAAGTGTTCGCTGAACACACCTTATGAATTCATCCTATAAGCCTTAATTTAGTCCCCACTTAAAAACAAGTGGAGACTAAATTTATGACTACAAATAACTAGGGTCTGTTGACATTTACTGTTCATAATTAACCCTATAAAGGTAGCCATAAAAATATACAGGCTAAAGCAACAGAACTTTGATAATT
>NZ_JAMXXC010000049.1:0-7221 GCF_024129855.1 Acinetobacter lwoffii | reverse complement strand
ACGGAATTAGGTCGACCACTTACCCAAGTTACGCCTTAAATTTGGCTCAATTAGGGGCGCTTTGCATTTCAAATCTTTGTGCAACAAAGCCTTCTGAATATATTAAGATTCGACTCTTTAGACTCCGCAGGTAATTTACCTAAACATTTAGAAAGTTTACTGGAAAAATCTAAGAGATATGTTTTGCCTGAGAGGGGAGTGAGGAGTTGCCCACGAGTTGTGAAAGGGACACCACAGAAATACCCAAAAAAATGCCAGTCAATTTCTTAACTGACCGGCATTCCTTTAATTAAGGGCTTTCAGATGATTCAGATTTTTTGTCTTTCTCATTTCCATAATCTAAAGCAACCTGTTGCGCTTCGGCGGCGGCAGTTGCTTCTATTGGAATGGATTCATCTGCAATAGCTACTGTTCCAGTAAATCCAAATAAGCTCAGGATTAGAATCTTTGAATACTTTTCCATCTGAATTTCCTCTATGTTTCTAAAACTTAATTTCAGTGTAGAGGCTAAGTTTAAATTCCGATGTATGAGCTATGTCTGCGTATGTAAGATATTCAGGATCCAAGTTATAGAACCTTGGGTTTAGGTAAGAATACTTATCGGATGAGTTTTTTTGTAGCGTTAATTGGCCAAATACAGACCGATTTTCTTAAAAATCTTTTGTAGCGAAGATAATTTAATGGCAAATTATAAAAAGAGCATGGCAATGGTCAACTGCGGTAATCCCCCCTACAATAAAATCCAAGAAGACATAAACAATATGGAACCAACTACGATGAAATGGATCGGCAATAATATTGAGTTAAATGACATGCAGGGTGTCCATACTTTCTTATTAAGTTTAGAAGAAGAAGGTGGTGTTGATTAATCGCGGTATGTCATGAGTCTTATACAGGATATCGCCCAGTACATAAGGTTAAGTTTGAAAAGAATTAGCACCTCCTCTGAGAGATTTTTCTTTACCAGCCCTGTTTTTGTAACATCTAGTAATTTTTTTGTAACCTTATTGTTACTTATTGTTCACTTTGTTTATTATATAAAAGATGAAAGGTGGAGAATTTAAGATGCTCACTAAGGTCGAAGCCATTGTGATTTTACTAATGGTAATTGCATTAATACTCATTATTTATGAAATGGGACAAGGACTTAATTGGACTTTATAAACGCTTTCTCAGTTTAAAAAAAGTCCTCAATTGATGGCATTAATTTATTTATCAGAAGTTTCAGAATTTTGATCTTATACTTGGCTGACTAAAGATGAATAATATCTATATTGGTGATATTGTTTACCTAGTTTACGGTAGTCATCCAATGATGGTTGAAAAATTGCAGGATAATTTAGCTACTTGTATATGGTTCAGTGATAAAAAACATTTTTTTCGTGAGAATTTTCCCTTAAATATCTTAATAAAAAAAACGTAATTCAACAAAATATACCTGGGCGAATTCAAAGCTCATAGTGTACAGGTCATTCGACCATGGCATGTGTTACTGATCTGAACAATGAATCACTGGTAGAATTTGCTGCTGAGGAACATGGATTTAAAGAGCTACTTAGTGAAGTCATGAAAATGAATTACGGTGCATTTCAAAACTATGTTATCGCTTGAACTGAGGATCAGAAAGCTTGTTTGAATCGATATATTTCATCCGCAGATTATGCGCGAATGCTAAGAAATCTGGAGTTCGAATATTAACCAAAAAGAAGATCATTTTTTGATTTATGCGAGAGATCTATTTTATTTTTATATTTATAAGGCTAAACTTGCCTCCAATTCAATACTGGTATGTACCACTTAATTTTAGGGCGTGTCTTCAATATTAAATGTATTTAAAAATACTGTTTGCATGTTCGCCTAAACAATGATTTTCCATTATTAGATAATGATCTAGCTCAGGAATAGTGATGATGACCATAATTACCAATGATTTAGGTCATGGTATGGGCAATGCCTGGGAACATAAAGACTGGGCACATATTTCTGATCCAGAATTACAAAGCCTGCAGCAGCATTATTCCTGTTTACAAGGTCATATTCAGATTTTGTGGTGTAGTCCCCGGCCATTTTCATCTGCGGCGCTGGTCAAGGTGGAGCAGGATTTTGTGAGCAGGGATGAAGCAGTCGCGCATCAGTATTTGATCAAGCGCAGTCATTGTTCATTTCGTCGTGCCCACGATATTTTACAGGAGCATGCCGTTCTTCAGCATTTAGCCAGCAAAGAAATTCCTGTTGCAGCATTGATTAGGTCAAATCAAGATCTGACTGCTTTAGAGCTGGGTGACTGGACCTATGAAGTTTATGCAAAAGCAGCCGGTTTAGATCTGTATGCAGATCAGCAATCCTGGAAACCTTTTTTCTATGCTGAACATGCCGCCAAGGCAGGGGCTTTACTGGCCAGACTACATCTGGCGATGCAGGATTTTCCCGAACAGCAGGGCAGATCAGCATCTTATTTGGTTTCCAATCAGCAGCTTTTAGACAGTGAAAATATCATTACAGCCATTCAACAGCGCATTGCAAACAGTTCAGAATTAAGCCGTTATTTTGCCGATAAAAATTTAGATCCTTACTTTTTAGATCGAATCTTACAGGTTCACCAGCGTATTCAGCCTGTATTGCAACAGGCAAGCAAAATTTGGACCCATAACGATTTACACGCTTCTAATCTGTTTTGGTCAGCGCCGGATGCCAAAGCTGAAATTACTGCCGTAATTGATTTTGGTTTATCTGACCGAAACTCTGCACTTTATGATCTGGCTGTGACGATTGAACGTAATTTCATTGATTGGTTGGAATTAGAGCAGAGCCCACATATTCAGATTGATGAAGCTGGTTTAACCACCTTTCTACATGCTTATTTTTCTGAAGTACATCCACAAGAAGATTTTAGTATTTTGCCAGAACTACTGAAAATCGTGCATTTGGATTTCGCTTTTTCAGAGCTTGAGTATTTTATTGGGATTACTCAAAACCAGCAACATGCAGATGCTGCTTATTACGACTGGATTATCGGTCATGTGGACTGGTTCTTTGGCGAACAAGGTCAACAATTTACCCAGACCTTAACCCGGCTCATTCAAGATGAATTGCAATCTTCTCAATGCTCTCTCTAAACCCAGCATCATCACCCACTTCACAGACATAAGGTTTCGTATGAACACTCGTCAACTCAAACAGAATGTATTAATCCGATCTTTAAATATGATCATTCTGTCGCAGCTGTGTTTAGCCCCGCTGACTTATGCTGAAGACGATGTTCGACAGCTTGACACGATTGTTATCACAGCCGATCAAAGCATTCCTTACTCGAGTGCTAAAGTGAATGTTGAGGGATTTGCTACGGACAGTCTGCAAAAAATACCTGCATCGGTCTCTATTTTGACTGCTGATCTCATTGCTGAACAACACGCGCGTGTGCTGACCGATGTTGTAAAAAATGATGCGGCGATCGGTGATGGCTATGCTGCAATTGGCTATTATCCAAACTTTGTCTCGCGTGGCTTTGCACTCGATTTGGCATCTAGCTACCTCATTAATGGCAATGTGATTCGTGGTGAACAAAACGTCGCACTTGAAAACAAAGAACGTGTGGAAATTTTAAAAGGCATGTCCGCGATTCAAAGTGGGATGTCGACCCCGGGTGGGGTTGTGAATTATGTCACCAAGCGACCGAAAGATATTCAGGCACTGACATTCTCGGCCGATCAACACGGCCAGTTTTCAGTGGCAACTGATCTCGGTGGTTTTTTGGGTGATGAGCAACAATTCGGATATCGCATCAATCTGGTGAATGAACAGATGGAGTCTTATGTCGATCATGTGGAGGGTGAACGCTATTTAGCGGCATTGGCCTTAGATTGGAAAACATCTGAGCAATCTAAATTGGAATTTGATCTTGAAGCACAGCGTTCCGAACAAAAATCAGTGCCAGGTTATCAATTACTCGATGGCAAAGTCCCAGAAAATGTGAAATGGGATCGATTGCTGGGTTATCAGACTTGGGGTAAACCGGTCAAGATCGATAGTCTGAATAGCAGTTTAAAATATAGCTATGCTTTGAATAGTGACTGGAACCTGGGACTCGTTGCAGCACACAGTAAATCCAGAGTTGATGACTATTCAAGCTTTGCTTATGGTTATTATCGGGAAGGCTGTCTGGAAGAGTATTCCTGTAACACGTTTGGTAAAGCTGGCGAGTATGATATTTATGATTTTCGTAATCCGGATGACACCTTTAAAACCAACCAATTTAAAGTCAAATTGGATGGGGTGATTGATACCAATTGGGTACAACATCACCTTAACTTTGATTTGACTTACACCGATAAATCTAGAAATCGTTACAACGGTATAAACCAGTACATAAATTCAGAAGACTATGTTGGTAATATTTACCAAGATACCTACGACAGGATCCCAGAAGAAGGAAATCTAGGTCCTTATTTTAAAGCTTTAGACAGTAAACAAACTGCATTGACGTTTCTTGATCGTATTGAATGGAATGAACATTGGACCACTTTGATTGGCGGAAAATGGATCGAGCTGGATGAACAAGCATATGATGCAGATCGGGTAAAAGTCCGCGATACTGATTTAGGCAAATTTTTACCGCAATTTGCGATCAGCTATAGCCCCTTGGAATCGACTACCGTCTATGCCTCGTATGCTAAAGGCCTGTCAGGTGGAAAAACAGCGCCTTGGTTTGCAGAGAATGCGGCTGAAACTCTAGCACCGATCTATTCAGAGCAATATGAAATTGGTTTCAAACAACAGATCCATGATTTCCTGTTGACTGCAGCCGTTTTTGATTTACGTCAGGACAATCAATATAGCAAGCCGATTTCAGGACTTCGCTATTTTATTGCGGAAGGCGAACAGCATAGTCAGGGCCTGGAATTAGGACTGAATGGTGCATTAACCGACCATCTGGCCTTAACTTCATCTTTAGCCTTGACCAAAGCCCGTTTAGAAAATGTGGAAGCGGTTGAATATGGTAATCATCAGGCGCAAAACGTGCCAAAAGCTCGTTTCGCAACACATCTTCGCTATAACGTACCGAGCATTGCAGGTTTCACTGTTCTGGCAGGTGGTCAATACAGTTCCAGCAAATATGCCAACAAAGAGGGTGCTGCGAAAGTTGCAGGTTATAGTGTGGTTGATTTAGGCGCTGCTTATCAATTTAAACTAAATACGACCGATGCATTGCTACGCTTGAATATTAATAATCTGTTCAACAAGAAATACTGGCGTGATGCAGGTGAATTTTTGGGTGACGATTATTTATTCTTGGGTTCGCCGCGTACAGCAACCTTGTCATTCAATCTGAACTTCTAAATTGGCTGCTTAATCAGGTTATATTGCTATGGAAAATATAGAAATTGCAGCGTTTATTTTAAACGTTTTAGGTGTCTGGTTGACGTCTAAACAATATAAAGCCTGCTGGTTGGTGAATATTGTCGCTGTATTTCTGTATATCATTATTTTTTATCGTGTCAATTTATTTGCAGACGCAGCATTACAAGCCGTATTTATCTTGATGCAACTGTATGGCTGGTATAGCTGGTCGAAGAAAAATCATGACCAGGCTATCACCGTGCAGATTGGCTATTTGAATAAAAAAATCTGGGTATATAGCCTGATTGTGGGTATTGTCGCCGGTCTGGTGATTGGCGCCTTATTTGCTCATTTCACCACAGCATCACTCCCTTGGTTGGATTCCATGTTGGCCTCTTTTAGCTTGGTGGCAAGTTATTGGGCGGCAAAAAAATATATTGAAAGCTGGGGATTATGGTGTGTGTTAGATGTGATTTATGTCGGTATGTACACCCATAAATCATTGTATTTAACAGCCGTACTCTATTTTCTCTTTATTCTTCTTGCACTGAATGGCTGGAGAATGTGGCGAAATCTTTATAGAGTGAAATTATCTTGAAATGACACTATTGCAAATAGAAATTTGAGGTGAGGCTCTTTCCTTTAAAAAAAGTGTTTATAGACTAAAAACTTTATTTGAATTGGCCGCAGCTTGAAGATGTTGCTGATATTTTGTGAAAGTTAGCTACCATACATTCAAAGCGAACCGAAGTTCGCTTTGAATGTATTTCACTTTTTAAAAGAACCCGGCTGGTTTGGTTGAATAACTCACCAGCAGGTTTTTGGTCTGTTGATAATGATCCAGCATCATTCTGTGATTCTCACGTCCAATGCCTGATTTTTTATAACCACCGAAAGCCGCATGCGCAGGATAGATGTGATAACAGTTGGTCCACACCCGACCCGCCTGAATAGCACGACCAGCGCGGTAGGTGGTATGTGCCGAACGTGACCAGACACCGGCACCGAGTCCGTAAATCGTATCGTTGGCGATCTTGATCGCATCGTCGAAGTCTTTAAAGGTGGTCACAGCCAGTACAGGTCCGAAGATTTCATCCTGAAAGGTCTTCATGTCATTGGTGCCTTTAAAGATGGTCGGTTCAATATAGAAACCTTGACCGACTTCCTGACGTGCTTCACCGCCAGTCAGGATCTGTGCACCTTCTTCACGGCCAGTGGCAATACAGCCCAGAATCTTGTCCTGCTGTTCCTGAGAAGCTTGCGCGCCAATCATAGTATCAGTATCCAGTGGATGACCGGTTTTAATGCGTTGTACCCGTTCTACTGCACGCGCTAAAAACTCATCGGCAATACTTTCCTGTACCAAGGCCCGGGAAGGGCAGGTACAGATTTCACCCTGGTTCAGGGCAAACATGGCAAAGCCTTCCAGAGCTTTGTCCAGATAATCGTCTTCCTGATCCATAATGTCGGCAAAGAACAAGTTTGGTGATTTACCGCCAAGTTCCAGAGTCACCGGAATAATATTTTCAGTCGCATATTGCATGATCATCTGACCCACGGCGGTTGAACCGGTAAAGGCAATCTTGGCAATGCGTGGATTGGTCGCCAGTGGACGGCCGACTTCGACCCCATAGCCATTGACGATATTCAATACGCCCGGTGGTAAAATATCCTGAATCAGTTCAGCCAGAACCAGAATACTGACCGGGGTCTGTTCTGCAGGTTTCAGCACAATACAATTGCCTGCAGCCAGGGCAGGCGCGAGTTTCCAGGCGGCCATCAGAATCGGGAAATTCCAGGGAATGATTTGTCCGACTACACCAAGCGGTTCATGGAAATGGTAGGCAATGGTATCTTCATCAATTTCGGAAATGCCGCCTTCCT
>NZ_JAMXXC010000048.1:0-7230 GCF_024129855.1 Acinetobacter lwoffii | reverse complement strand
GGTGAGTATGAAATTAGAGTATTACAACCTAGATCACAGGCAAGAAAAGATAAAAAACCTCAATACTGGATGAGTATTAACATTAAATAAAGACTTGCTAGATTTTTTTAAGCTTTTATACCAGGGTTCAAAAACTATTGCCAGTTAAACGGGGCGTGATTTTTACATATATGTTTTTATATTAATAAAAATGATATAGATATGTAATTCATAGAGATCGTTTCAATTTAGCAATCTCTAAATACATCTTGTAATTGGCATGTTGAATCCGTTCATTTGAGGGGTCGTATTGCTTCTGGACTTCATCTAAGAAAGGAGTTTCTTCACATAATTCAAAGTACCTTTCCATCGGTGTTTTACCTTTCAAAGCCGAATGTGGTCTCATCCAGTTATAGTAATGCTGCCATTCTGCCAGTTTGCTCTGAATTTCCTCTGAATCGATATCTACAGTAGCGTAGAACTCAGATTTATCAGTCTTTTGTGAGCGCTCTACCTTGCCATTCAGATGAGGTGAACCCGGTTTATTTGGCCTAAATTTGATTCCATACTGCATCATTTTTTCTGTACTTTTTCAGCAAAGAATGCTCGTCCACGATCGGTCTGTATTCGCTGTATGAGAAAAGGTATTTCTTCAATTACACAGTTAAAAAGTCGAGTGTATTCGCAGCTGTTCGGCGTTTATATATCCTTAAAACGCGATATCGTGTGCAGTCATCGATAGATGTGTACTGATATAGTCCAGGACCCAGTTTACAGGTATCCATTTGAATTCTATCGCCTGGTAATGGACGTTCATAACAAATGTAATCTACTTTACGACGGAATTTTTTAATCGGTTTGACTTAATGGGTGGATAGTACTTTATGGATAGTCGCCAAGGACAACGAGACTCCGTGCAGCTCATTAATTCGGTTTGCAAACGTCGAGCACCAAGATTTCTAGCTGAGCGCATTTCCAATATTAAAGCTTCTAGCTCAGCATTGATTTTAGTATTTGGCGATTTTAAGGGACATTTACTATGACTACTTAATCCATCAATACCTTGTTCAGAATATCGTTTCCACCACTTGCGTAAAGTTGGTCTAGAAATGCCACATCTCCGACAAACCAGGCCAGCATTATTGGTCTCTTCAAATAATTTAACCCATACGAGTCTTTGTTGAATTTCTCTGTTCATAGACACCCATTATATTGAAGTGATGTCTATGAATCACACAGATTATCATAAGGCTTTTGAAACTGTCGCACCTCATGTTTGAATTCACCCATTAACAGAGTGCGAATTAGTCCTTGATCATGTTTGACCACATTTCAAGGAATAGTGTCCAACTTTCGGTATGCAGATTATGGTGTGGGGTTCTCTTAAAGTTTAAACCTTATTATTTTACTTCAGTAATGCTGATTGGCTGGTCTTTTACAAATTCAACAGCCCCTTCACCACGTTTAAAGTGAATTGAAACTCCATTATTATTAGCTAAACGAATACCACTACCAGCAACTGTTTGCTTTAAACGATATACCATGCCTGAGTTATCAGTCATTAAAGCAGTTTCAAAGTTATCCGATGATTTCAGAAAAATTAATAAACCATTCGGACCAGAAAATTTAAGGACCTGCGTATCAGCTGAAGTATTGCTTGTAGCCTTATCTTGTAAAGTTTCAGTCTTTGGACTCGAAGTACACCCAGTCATTGCTAAAACTAACAAAGTTAAACTTAAAAAATATTTCATTTAACTACCTTTTTCATCTGTAAATCATAGGTGTATTTATACTAATTGTTATAATTTAACAATAAAACAAATATTACTTTTTTTTACATAAAAAAGCCATAAATCGCATTTTGAACCTTACCGGATTTATCGGAGATTTTTTTATTTAAGTTAGGCCACCTGACTTAACGGGTTAATCTTATCATAGTACATTGCTTCAAACTCAAAAGGCGATACATAACCCAGTGCACTGTGTACATGCTTTTTATTAAACCAATCTACCCAATTTAATGTCGCAAGTTGTACATCTGCTAAACTTTGCCAATCTGCTTTTAAATATTCAATCATCTCTGTTTTGTATAAGCCATTCACTGTTTCAGCCAAAGCATTATCGTATGAGTCCCCCGTTGTACCGATTGATGCTCGTAAATTTGCTGCTTCTAAACGATTGGTATAGCGAATGGAAAGGTATTGAACACCTCTATGGGAATGATGAATCACATTCCTTGGCATACCTCAATCGTGCAATGCTTGCTCCAGTGCATCGAGCACCATATCTGTATTCATACGTGTTGATACTTTCCATCCAACAATTGCTCGTGAGAACACATCAATAATAAAGGCGGTATAGACCCAGCCTGAATTTGTTTGAATATACGTAAAGTCACTCACCTGAGATACCGTCTTGGTAGTCAATCAATAATTGAACCGCTCTATCTCTGATTTCAGGGGTATATTTTACTTTTTTCATCGGAACACTACGCTTCGCTACGTCGTGCGAAGCAATGCTTCTCATCTCAGGAAAGTTGGTCTCCAACAAACCCGGTACGGTTCACAATGAGGTTCATGCACGTGTAGCAGTCCTTAACAGATTTACAGAATTAGGTCGACCACTTACCCAAGTTACGCCTTAAATTTGGCTCAATTAGGGGCGCTTTGCCTTTCAAATATTTGTGCAATAAAGCCGTTGGAAAGTAACCTTGAAACAAGTTATAAGCTTCTTTTTAATAAATTACTGAGTATTTGTATAAATATTCAACATCTGATTTTTTTTAAACCAGATATTGAATTAAAATAAAAACCAATAAACAAGAACAAACATCATTGGTATTTATATTTTAATTATGTTCATTTACAATAAAAATTACTAAGTCAATACATATTTAGTCTAAAATATCCATCAATCAAAAATGTGTGATAGCTTCGAACGTTAATCTTTGTATACTTGTAATTTTGAGTATTACTTCAATTCTCTAAGCTAATTCTTTACAAGTGTTCCTATCACCATAATTGTTATTCTTGTCTTCGCTATAAAGCGATCCAAACCTGCCCTCCATGGTCATAATCGCATGAACAAATTTTTAAAATACCTATTGGTATTCATCGTTCTGCTTATTATTGCAGCACTAATCTTTTTATTTAGACCTATCGCGTCTAAGAAAATTCAAAACACCAGCAATGAGCCTGTCGTTGACGCAGTCTTAGTTGGTGGTGGCATCATGAGTGCAACCCTAGGCACATATCTTAGTGAACTTGAGCCAAACTGGCAAATTCGTATGTATGAACGCCTAGACAACGTTGCCCAAGAAAGCTCAAACGGCTTCAACAATGCTGGCACAGGCCACTCTGGCTTTATGGAAATGAACTATACCTCTGAAAAAGATGGAAAAATGGACATTTCTAAAGCTGTGAACGTTGCGGAACAATTTGAAGTTGCAAAACAGTTCTGGTCTTATCAAGTCAAAGAAGGCGTTTTGGGTCAACCAAATAGCTTTATCAACCCTGTACCGCACATTGCCTTCGTTTGGGGCGATAACGTGAATTTCCTAGAAAAACGTTACGCTGCAATGGTTAAAAACCCAATGTTTTATGGCATGAAATTCTCTGAGAATCCTGCTGAAATTAAACAATGGGCACCATTGGTGATGAATGGCCGTGATGCTGCACAAAAAGTAGCTGCAACACGCATGGATGTAGGTTCGGATGTGAACTATGGTTCGATCACCACTCAATTGGTCGATCACCTTAAAAAACAATCTAATTTCCAGTTACAAACATCGACTGAAGTGACTGGCATTAGCCAAAACGATGATAAAACGTGGACTGTTGCATTTAAAAACCTCACTACAGGAAAAACAGATCATGTGAAAACGCGCTTTGTCTTTATTGGTGCAGGCGGTGCAGCGGTTAAACTTTTACAAATGACAGGCTTACCAGAAGCGAAGCAATATGCTGGCTTCCCTGTAGGTGGCGTGTTCTTAATGACCGACAACCCAAAAGTCACTGAAGGCCATACTGCAAAAGTTTATGGTCGTGCTGAATTAGGCGCACCGCCAATGTCTGTTCCACATATTGATACACGTTATATCGACGGTAAAAAATATGTGTTGTTTGGTCCATTTGCAACTTATTCAAACAAGTTCTTAAAACAAGGTTCTCAGCTTGATTTATTGAAATCAACCACTAAGAACAACGTTTTACCAATGACCGCTGTGGGTATGGAAAATCTTGATTTGGTGAAATACTTAGTTAGCCAAGTCATGATGACCGATGAAGACCGTTTTAATGAGTTGAAAAAATACTATCCTGATGCAAAACCAGAGGACTGGCGCATGAATCAAGGTGGTCAACGTGTTCAAATCATTAAGAAAGAACCAGGCAAACCTGCAAGCTTGCAATTTGGTACCGAGATTTTTGCATCACAAGATGGTGCTGTGACTGCCCTATTAGGTGCGTCTCCTGGTGCTTCAACTTCCCCTTATATTATGTTGAGCTTGCTTGAAAAAGCATTCCCTCAGCAAGTAGCAGGTAAATGGAATCCGAAATTACATGAAATTGTAAAATCGTACCAACAAGAACTCAGCACTAATCCTGTGCTTCTTGACCAAGTTCGCCAATACACCAGCACAACCCTTGGTTTGAAATATACACCTATGGCTAAAGCTGCAAATGACGAAACTATTGCGGTAGCAAAAGCACAGTAATCTGCTTTAAACCCTAAAAAGGATGGACTTTGCGCCATCCTTTTTTAATTCATATTTGAAACTATTCTGTGTATGTCGCTTTTCCATTCCGATGCTTTTTTGGCTTTTCATTCACGTGATTTTTCACTTCTGAGTGTCAATCAGTTGTGCTTAATTCTAACCATCATGATTCAAGAAGTCGTCATTGCTTATAGTATCTATCAACTCACTCAAAATCCACTCAGCCTTGGCATGATTGCCTTAATTGAGTTACTCCCCTTTATTTGCCTCTCCCTGATCAGTGGCGACTGGGCTGATCGCTATAACCGACAAAAAATTGTGCAGTGGAGTTTTAGCTGTAGCACTTTAATTCCATTATTATTTATTGTTCTTTTTTCTCAGTACCAACAACAGCACATTCAACAAAATACACTTTTATGCGGCATTTATAGCCTCATCTTTTGCTTAGGCATACTTAGAGGCATCTACAGCCCATCATTTAATTCATTACGCCCTTTTCTAACCCCCGAGTCAGCCTATAGCAATGCAGCCACATGGACCGCGCTCATTTGGCAAATAGGCGGCATTTTAGCGCCTTTATGCGCAGGACTTTTACTCGGCCAACTTGGGCTTGAAAAAACCCTCTTTATTGTTTTTTTCTTGTGTTGCGTGGGTAGCATCTGCTTATTCGGATTAAGTCCTCGTCAATTCCCTAGCCCCCATAAACAGCATTTAAGCAAAAGTTTGAAAGAAGCCTATTTGTTTATTTTTAAACATCCACTAATGTTTTGGAGTATGTTGCTGGATCTCAGCGCCATGCTTTTTTGTAGTGTCATTATCTTACTGCCTATTTTTGCACACGATATCCTGCATCTTGGTGTTGAAGGCTTAGGTATACTCAGAGCTGCACCAGCTATTGGCGCCTGTATCATGATGTTGATGTTGACCTGTTATTCTCCGATGCAAAATGCATGGAGAAATATGCTCTATAGTAGTTTTGCAATTGCTTTGTGTACTTTAGCCTTTGCACTATCCTCCCATGTTTGGCTCTCAGTCTTCTTCCTTGTTTTAATCGGTGCCTTTGATAGCATCAGCATGGTCATTCGACAAACTTTATTACAGCAACTCCCCCCAAAAGCACTATTAGGGCGTGTAGCGGCTTTAAATGGCATATTAGTCACTTCAGGCAATCAGCTCGGTGCCCTACACATGAGCCTGATGACGCGCTATTTTTCTGTGGTGCCAGCAGTACTTATTGGAGGGACGCTGTGTTTAATAATCTGTGGTCTAAGCTTTACTCGTACGCGACATTTATTCAAGCCATCTCCAACACTAAAAAAACATGCCACAGTGGCAAAAAGTGAATAGCATGTTAAGCTTCAAATCTTCTTTTAATATGATGTGAGTTTTCAATAGAGCAAATTATGAAACAGATTTTCCCCTTTTCACATATTCTCTATACCAAACTCTATTCTTTCGTACTATCAGTGTTGTTGGCTTATTGCCTATTCAATGCAATTTATACGTTCATTATTGGTGGAACTGGTTTTTATTTATTTGCAACTTTTATTTTAGCTTTTCAATGTAATTTCGCGTTACGCACTTCTCTCCATGACCGTATTTACACCAGTTTAGGGATAGTTTTGCTTATTATTGGGTTATTGTATACACATGGAATTCACTTTCTAAACCATTTAAAAACAATTGTATTGGTTCCTGCTTTAATTTTAACTGCCTTTGGAATAGATAATTTATATAGAAAGCCAAATAGACTTAGTTGTCTTAAAGTTGGACTGATCCTCGGCCTATTGCTATTAGCTTATATTCAATATTATGATTTAGTAGAACTGCAAAATTATTATGACTCTTTACATAATGATGAGACTTGGCAGCAATTTGGCGCATTATAACAGCTAGCACAAAAAAATTTGGTGGGTGAAAAATTTACAATCCTAATTCTGATTTATCATGTTATTACATAGGAAAACTGCCTTTAAAAGACGGGTCTTGCTAGTCTAGAATTGCAGACGAAAGGGAATAAAATGCCTGTATATCCGATTCTAGAAATTGATCATTTTCAGCATCATAAACAAAAGATTTTTCTTCTAATAAGTATTGGCCATCTTGCTCACTAAGAAAATTTTAAAGTTATTTGCTTGATCAGGGAAAATTTGTTCTCCGTCAAAAAAAGATCATAACAATCTCGAACGGCTTTGTTGCGCAAAGCTGTTCTTAAGGACTTTTTCAGCAATATAATTTTCAAATGAAGAAGCATACACATAAAATTTACCGCACAACCAATTGGTTCGCATATAACCGAGCACGCATTCATCGCGGAAATATTGCCATTTGGTTTGATCCAGCTACGCAATGGTATGCCCCATCAAAAGGCAAACAAGGGCGAAATCAAACCTACTCCGACGCAGCCATCCAATGCTGCTTAATGATTAAATCCTTATTCCGTCTGTCTTTACGTATGGTTACTGGCTTTGTGCAAAGTCTGATTAAACTTTGCGGATTAAATTGGATAGCTCCAGATTACACCACGCTTTGTAGAA
>NZ_JAMXXC010000047.1:0-7802 GCF_024129855.1 Acinetobacter lwoffii | reverse complement strand
CTATTTTTTCATTCTCATTAGTTAAATCACTTTATTTTAATGTAAATAAGCTTTTGATATATATACAAAAATATTAAAATGCCCTAAAATAGACATTTTAGGGCATTTTAATATAAAATACTGATTTTATTGTTATTTTTTTTAATAAAAAAGACGAAACCATAATATTTTTTAGGTTGTAAATAGCCAAACTTCCTCTCGGTATACTTACGAAATCTCACTCCGCTCTCTTTTCGTCACAACTAAATTTTGTGCCACAAATAACTCTATTTAACGGCTGCTGCCTATCCTGCCCTAGAAAATCCTCCTTTGCTTTATCTCTATTTTTTTGTCATGACTAATTTTTTAAATGATGTTCCAGAAGAGATAAATAAATTAAAGACTGGTCCAATCAGGACAATTTAAAGATATCTAATTTAAGTTTCTCCGAGAAACGCGTAAGCGTGCATTCCGATCTGCTGATCAAAAATGAAAAAAGCCCAAAACTAAAACCAAGTTTTTTAAACATGATTAAAAATCGCTTTTAAATGCGTTTTAAGGCTTATTTAGATATAAAGCACCCTCACTCCTTACAAACTGGTAAACAGGGGCTAAAAATCGCAAATGAGAGCAAATTAGATTATGTTTTTATATTTATCTTTCAAGAACCGAACGAGTGTCTACGAGTGACGTCCCATAATTAAAATTCTAGAAGTCTTTTCTCTGATTACAATGCTGTATTGGCTCCTAGATAGGAAAAATAGAGCAAAGCGATTCGGGATTTATGCCAATGTATCGAGCGAAGCTCGAATAAAAAGTTTTATGAGCGAAGCGAATTCCGAGTTGCATTTGCTTTTTTTTCAAAGTCACGAAAATATTAACTAAAAAATTGCCCCACGAATCGAGCGAAAGCGAGATTCAATAGAGTTTGAGCGTAGCGAAAACCAAGGGCAATTTTTCATGGTTTGGGCTTTTAATTATTTTTAAAGATTTTAAATGCTTTTAGATGCGCTAAAGGTCTTAATTTGTAAGGATTTTAGAGATTATAAAACGAGGTTTACCTTGCATTAAAACGAGGTTTACCTTGCATTAAAACGAGGTTTACCTTGCATTAAAACGAGGTTTACCTTGCATTAAGCGAGTTAATAATATAGCCTCGTCTTATTGACTTAAAAATATAACTTTTTCATATGAAAACAGAACTAATTGTCAAAGATAACGCTTTAATTAATGCTAGTTATAACCTTGATCTAGTAGAACAACGATTAATTCTTTTAGCTATCGTTGAAGCCAGAGAATCAGGTAAAGGGATAAATGCTAATGATCCATTAACAGTTCATGCTGAAAGTTATATCAATCAATTTGGTGTACATCGAAATACTGCTTATCAGGCATTAAAAGATGCTTGTGATGACCTATTTGCAAGACAATTCAGTTATCAGAGTCTTAGTGAAAAAGGTAATGTTATTAATCACAAGTCAAGATGGGTAAGCGAGGTTGCTTATATTGATAATGAGGCTGTTGTTAGACTTATTTTTGCTCCCGCTATTGTGCCTTTAATTACTAGGCTAGAAGAGCAATTTACGAAGTATGAGATACAACAAATAAGTAATTTAACGAGTGCTTATGCTGTTCGTTTATATGAAATATTGATTGCATGGCGTAGCACTGGAAAAACGCCTCTTATAACTATCTACGATTTCAGACAAAAAATAGGTGTACTCGAGACTGAATATAAAAGAATGTACGATTTTAAGAAATATGTTTTGGACATTGCATTAAAACAAGTAAATGAACATACCGATATTATTGTCAACGTTGAACAACATAAAACAGGCAGATCTATTACAGGCTTTTCATTTAGCTTTAAACAGAAGAAGCCAGTAACGAATACAACCAATAATATTGGCCATGACAAAGAGATAAAAATCAATTTAACAGATGCACAACGCTATTTGTTTGCTAGTAAATTATCAGAACTTCCTGAGATGGCTAAACTTTCACAAGGTACTGAAAGCTATGAACAGTTTGCTGCGCGGATTGTAACTATGCTACAAGAACCAAGTAAATTAAAAGAACTTATGCCATTACTTCGAAAAGTTGGCTTTCAATAAATGATGTCAATTGACATAGTAAAGTTAACAGTCAACTATTAACACAATTTGAAAACTGGTTTACATAATGAAAAAACTGTCAGTTTCAGAACTAGCAAAACTATATGGATATTCTAGACAGGCTGTCTATGCTCATATAAAAAAAGGGAATTTATCAAAAGGATCTGATGGTTTAATTGACTTTGCAGAAGCTTTGAGAGTGTTTGGAGAACCTCAAAAGAACAACTCTACTGTCAACCAGAGTCAATCAACTAACAGTCAAAACTTGACAGAAGTTGACTTACTAAAACGTCAAGTTGACATACTGGAAAAACAGTTAAATCAGGCAGTGCAGAGAGAAAATCAATCATTAGAACGTGAATCGTTTTATCAAGAACAGATTGAAGCTATGCAGCGCTTACTGGAAGCTCCAAAAGCCAATATGACTACGTTTACCGATCAAGAACAGTCGCAAGCGAATGCAGCTCAGGTACAGCCAGAACCGAGCACCGATGATACGAAACATGACGGATTGACTACTACCGAACCTAAACGGATTCCGATCCCTGAACATGTAGAACCTGAACCTGAGAAAAGGGGATTTTGGAGTCGGTTTTTTAGACCCTATGATTAACGATTATTGTTTAATTCAGATGAACAAACCCGTGGAACATTGGTTAAATAGTAGGCGTGGAACAGGTTAAAGTGCTAAAAAAGCCCAGAACGGTGTGCCTGGGCTTTTTACTACACGATAAGACTATGATTTATATGAAATAAAAATAGAATTTCGTATAAGGTGTATTATGTTAATTTTAGAAAATCTTAATCTTTAACTAACATAATCTTCAGTTGATATCACTTGAGCATATGCAAATTCAAAAGCGGCCATTAATGTTGCATGGACATGACCAGCAGGTACTTTAACGCCATTAAATTCCAAGTCTAGTGTTGCACAAGCATCATGAATAACTTTTACCTTATAACCAAAATCAGAAGCAGCACGAACAGCAGCATCAACACACATATGGCTCATAGCACCAATCACGACTAACTCAGTCACTTGATTGCTATCTAAAATTTCTTTGAGATTCGTGTTTAAGAACGCATTGATGTGATTTTTAATGATCACAGATTCATCTTCTTGCGGCTTAACTGTGTCCTGAAATTCAATACCATTTGAGCTAGGTTCAAATATAGGAGATTCAGCATCAGCAATATGTTGGACATGAATCACTTGAGTACCCTGTTTACGGGCCTTCGCAATTACTTTCACTGCATTAGCAGCAGCTTGTTCAATATTTACTAAGGGTAATTTACCTGTAGGTAGATATTCATTTTGTAAGTCGATAACTAATAAAGCTGATTTTGACATATCTGTTCCTTTACTTAACTAATATTTGTTTTGTTCTACTTAGGTTTTTAAAGAAGTGGAAGTATTCCATTTCTTTAAGTTACTTTAGAAAGAAAGTGTTTCACCATCGATAGGAATTAAAACCTTATCTTGAATTCCTTTGTCTTTTACATATTCTGCAAGCTCAGCACGTGTTACCGACATGTGGTTAATTGCATCCATGTGAACAGCAACCACTTTAGCATTTGGTGCTTTCTGAGTTGCATGATAAGTATCTTCTTTGCCCATAATAATGGATTCTTTAAAGCCATCAACCAAGGCGTTACCTGTATTCAAGACAATCACATCAGGTTTAAATGTTTGAATCGCTTGATCAACTTCAGAACGCCAGATGGTATCTCCTGCCACATAAACAGTTTCATGGCCAGCAGCTTCAAATACCACACCCATTGCTTCACCTAATCCAGCTTTAAGCTTAGGAATACGGTACATGGCATCAGTACCGTGTTGACCACCAGTTTTAGTGAGCTTAATCCCTTCAAAGGTCGCTTGAGTTAATACACGAACATCTTTGAAGCCTTGTGACTGAATGATTTTCTGGTCTTCTTTATTCTGTACAAACAACGGCATGTTTTTCGGAATAGTCGCTTGTGCTGCATCATCCCAATGATCTAAATGGGTATGGGTCACGATTACCGCATCTACACCTTCTAAAATCGTTTCGGGCTTGATAGGCAAATCGACTAATGGGTTCCGTAAATAGCTACGATGAGTATCAGGAAAACCTTCATAGAATCCTTTTTTAGCAAACATTGGGTCAATTAAAAAAGTCGTATCAGCATAGGTTACTTTAATCGTTGCATTGCGAATTTCTTGTATATGCATAACTTTAGAAGTATCTCGCTGAACCACCTTATCATTCGCATATAAATGGACTGAAGCCATTGCCAGAGAGAGTGCAATAACAGAGCTACTTAAAATTTTATTCATGTTCCAGATCCAATCATTTAGTCATACTCGAATCATGATAGGAAAAATTAAGCAATAAAATTGTCTTTAAGGACAATCATCGAAACTATTGGGACAACATGCTATATTTATTATTTTAGAGAGGTAGACCGAATGGCTATACCAGTGATTGGATTGTTCGTTTATCCCAATATAAATCCATTTCACTTCTCTATCCCCCATATCATTTTCAATATCAGGATTGAAGATAAACGCTTATTTGATCTGAAAATTTTTTCTATAGATGGCCAACCCGTAAAAACAGAACAGTCTATGATGATTATCCCTGATGGGGGGATCGAACTCATTAAAGAGTCGGATCTTATTATTATTCCTGGATGGGATGATTTTAATCATGAGCCTGAACAAGTACTTATCGATGCCCTAAATTGTGCATATCAGACTGGAATTAGAATTGTAGGGTTATGCTATGGAACTTATGCATTGGCATATGCAGGGCTGCTTGACCATAAAAAAGCAGCTACGCACTGGATGGCTGAACAAGATTTTAGTGAACGATTTCCACAGGTTCAGCTTGATAATGACGCCCTGTATGTAGAGGACCAAAGGATCGTAACCTCTGCTGGAACAGGCGCAGCGTTAGACTGCTGCTTGTACTTGGTACGTGAAATCTATAATGCACGAATTGCGAATAAAGTCTCTAGAGTAATGGTGATCCCGCCTCACCGTGAAGGTGGGCAAGCTCAGTTTATTGAACAGCCAGTCGCAGAATCGAGCCAAGATGCACAAATTAATGTATTACTTGATTTTTTAAGAAAGAATTTAGCTTTACAACATAATATTGAAAGCCTCGCTGAACGGACACATATGACACGCAGGACGTTCACACGGCATTTTAAGAAAGCGACAGGCATGACCCTAGTCGATTGGCTGAATACTGAAAGAATCAGATTAAGTTGTGAACTTTTAGAAACGACAAACTTGTCTATCGAAAAGATAACCGAGCTTTCAGGTTTTAATAATACCGTGTCATTTAGAAAAAATTTTCGTGAAAAATATGGCACCAGCCCTCAGGCATGGAGAAAAGCTTTTGGGATCATTAATGAAAATAATCCACCCATTTAACATAATGGCTGTTATACGAAGTACACTTGTATATTAATTTTAAAATCAATTACTTAAAAAATTAATCCTGATCATAAAAACCGCAAAAAGCCGATTTTGAAACAAGTCGGCTTTTTTATGAGCGGTTTTGATACTTCTTACCAATAAAATTGTTTAAAAAATAGTCAATTTTGAGATTTTTCAAATTTTATCAATGCCTCAATGTCCGAAACTATCCCCAATTGCTGTGGATAAAATTTAGGCTATTTTGTACGCTCTGGCGTACATAAATCTCGGCCCTTTGCGGCTACCTGGGACAGTGGAATTTTCCTATGATGAACTCATCGGGAACAGGAAGTTCCATACAAGAATAACAAGAGATAAGCACAAGGACTGTAAGGTACGGCAGGAGTTATACCGAGCGAACCAATACGAAAAACCCCGGCAGGATGCCGGGGTTTTTTATTGCCTATCATTTCTCATTTGCAAAACAAGCATAATGCCCCTAAAATATAGACTGTAATCTATATTTTGGTTGTGGTATGTGGACAGTCATTACGACAGATCTATTTAATGAATGGCTTGAACAGCAAGATGAATCGACACAAGAGAAAGTCTTAGCCGCTTTGGTTGTTCTGCAGCAACAGGGACCGAGCTTAGGCCGCCCTTTAGTAGATACCGTCTATGACTCTAAATTTACCAACATGAAAGAGCTTCGTGTTCAACATCGTGGTAAACCACTCCGAGCTTTTTTTGCATTTGATCCATTACGTCAGGCCATTGTGCTTTGTATTGGTGATAAAGGCGGTAAGAAGCGATTCTATACAGAGATGCTGGCGATTGCAGACCAACAATATGAACTTCATCTCTCAACATTAGGAGAACAATCTAATGGCTAAAACTTTGCAAGAATTATTAGCTAACCGCTCTCCAGAGAGCCAAGCTCGTATTCAAAAAATGGCTGATGAATTATTACTAGAAAATCAGCTTTGCCTTATTCGTGAAGAACTCGAAATCTCTCAAAAAGAATTGGCTGAAACTTTGGGAATAAAACAGCCATCGCTTTCAGCAATAGAAAATCGTGGCAATGATTTGAAGATCTCAACCATGAAAAAGTATGTTGAGGCAATGGGTGGAAAGCTCCGTATTGATGTAGAGCTTCCGACAGGAAAACATATTGGTTTCAATATTTAAGATGAGAGTATATGAATCTTGATGATCTAGACTTTCTATTTGAGGAAGCATTAAGAAGTTCAGATGATTTTATAAATCATCTTAGGAAAGTACTAGATCATTATAAAGTACTCAGTTTCGAGTTTGGACGAGGTTCTATTTTTTGGAGAGCTAGAAAAATCCAAGATAATGTTTACAAAAATATTGATGACTTAGATTACCCACCAAAACATTTAGTCAATTATGGAAGAATGAATGAAAAAGGATGTCCTTTTTTCTACTTAGCGTCTAGAAGAGAAACCGCTCTAGCAGAGATAAAATCTAAAGAAAATGATATAATTCAATTAGCTGGATTTAAAATAAAAGAGAATGAAGAATTAAGAATTGCTGTAGTTGGTGAATTTTGGAATGTTTTTAAAACAGGTTATGTCAAATTCTTAGGTCATGATCCAGAAGGATGTATCAATCAATTGATTAACTCCTCTCCTAAAAATATAGCCTCGAACTTAATTTATATTGATAAGTATTTTTCTGAAATACTTGCTGATAACAAAGCATCTGAAAATCAATACTTATTTACCAGAACTTTATCCAATGAATTACTTAAAAAAGCCCATGCGAAAGCTATAGCTTACCCGAGCGTTAAAGATATTGGGGCATACAATTTAGCTGTCGAAGCTAATGAATCAGATAAAGCATTTGAGAATGTCATCTGCCTAACTTTAAAAGTAAAAAAAGTAAAAAAATGGGGGATATATGATCATCAACTCCTTTCTGCTGCGGAAGGTATTGATGAAAATGGAAATTTTATCTGGCATGACGATACAGACCTATCTTCTATTCCTATCTATAATTTTACAGAACATGAAATGAATAAATTAAAAGATATTAATAGTGCAGATCTATCTCACTTTAATAAGGCTTCCGGAAAGTAATTGTTCTTATCGACATTTGACATCTATTTAACATAAAAAATCTTATGCGAAGTATGGTTGTTAGAACCCATTTAAAGTGTCTATATTCTCACCAATAAAAATTTCTCCTATTTTTTCATTCTCATTAGTTAAATCACTTTATTTTAATGTAAATAAGCTTTTGATATATATACAAAAATATTAAAATGCCCTAAAATA
>NZ_JAMXXC010000046.1:0-7885 GCF_024129855.1 Acinetobacter lwoffii | reverse complement strand
TTAAATCCATAAATAGGTGTCCACTTAAATTTAAGTGGACACTATCGCGGTATTAATGAGTTAGAAAAAGTGGGGTTCAGCGGACGCTTACTTACCGTCGAGAAGGTTTGACTATTGAAGCAGAATTCTCATTACCCACGATCAGGGTTATTCACACATTGAATCAGTTATTGGAATGGCGAGAAAAACCGTTAGTTATTCGGTGTGACAATGGCCCGGAGTTTATCAGTCACGAATTTGTACGCTGGGCAACTGAACAAGGTATTCGTATTGAATATATTCAACCAGGTAAACCACAGCAGAATGCGTATATTGAACGCTATAATCGGACTATACGTTATAGTTGGCTGAGCAAACATTTATTTGATACTTTGGATGAAGTACAAGATTATGCAACAAACTGGCTGTGGCATTACAACCATGAAAGACCACACCAAGCAAACAAAGGAAGGCCACCTCTAATGGCTGCTTAACCTCTACTTTTAACTTCAGTTATTTATGGGAGGATTACCGTTTGTGCAACAAAGCCCTTAGTTGAAAAAAACTTTTAGATTTCATGCTCACACACCACCTAAAACAAAAAATATCTGATTGATTTTACAGGCTTTTAATTTAAGGATTTATTCTACCCACTCGCAATATCAACGTTTAGTATCACGACTCACTAACTCATTAACTAAATATGGAGCAGTACGGCTATCTTGATTTTCTGTTATTTGTTTTGGTGTTCCTGCCACAACAATATTCCCACCAGCATTTCCAGCACCTGGTCCCACATCAATCACCCAATCTGCTTGTGCAACGGCACGCATATCATGCTCAATCATAACCACGGTATTACCCGCATCGACTAATCGCTGCAATTGAACTAACAATCGATCTACATCTGATGGATGCAAACCTGTAGTTGGCTCATCAAGTATATACAGTGTATTTCCACGCTGATTGCGTTGCAGCTCGGTCGCCAATTTAATACGTTGCGCTTCTCCACCAGATAGTTCAGTCGCTGGTTGCCCTAAACGTAAATAACCAAGGCCAATTTCCTTTAATAATTGTAGTGAACGAGCAATCGAGACCTCTCCATCAAAAAAATCACGTGCTTCATTGACGGTCATTCCTAATACTTCAGCAATATTACGTCCATTCCAGCGAATTTTCAGAGTGTCATCATTATATCGAGCACCATGACATGTCGGACAAGGGGCATATACACTTGGCATAAACAATAACTCTACACTGACAAAGCCTTCACCTTCACAAGTTTCACATCGCCCTTTAGCCACATTAAACGAAAAACGTCCAGCATCATAATGAGCTTGGCGAGCTTCAGGAGTCCCAGCAAATAACTTTCTAACATGATCAAATAAACCCGTATAAGTTGCCAGATTAGAACGTGGAGTACGGCCAATTGGTTTTTGATCAACCTGTACCAGACGCTGTATAGCCTCCACATCACCAGCCAGAGAACCCTGTGTAACCTCGTTAACCAACATTCCTTCATTTAAAGGATTATTTTCATTATTGTTTTCAGTTTCAGACTCATTGCCTAAATATGAAAGTACTAACTCGGGTAAAGCTTGAGAAACGAGACTAGATTTACCTGAACCTGAAATACCTGTAACTGCTGTAAGTACACCAAGAGGTATACGAGCATCAATATTATGCAGGTTATGTCGGTAAATATTGTTAAGTTCAAGCCAACCAGAGGGTGTACGTCCATAACTTTGAGTAACTGGGATTTTATTAAATAAATAACTTGCAGTACGTGAAGCTGAAATCTCACTTAAACCCTGAGGTACTCCACTATATAAAATATTACCACCTTGCTCTCCTGCATCTGGTCCAACATCCACTAACCATTGAGCACGACGCATGAGCTCTAAATCATGCTCTACAACAAATACGGAGTTTCCAGCGTCTCTTAATTTATCGAGAGAATCATATAATGACTGACTATCTGAAGGATGTAATCCAGCAGACGGTTCATCCAGTACATAAACTACACCAAATAGCATAGAACTTAATTGTGTTGCTAAACGCAAACGTTGTAACTCTCCCGCTGAAAGAGTCGGTGTGGCTCTATCTAATGTTAGATAACCAAGACCTAACTGGCGTAATTGATTTAAACGCCCCACCACACCATTTGCTAAACGCTGGGCAGCAATTTTCTTTTCATCTGAAAGTGCTGACGTACGTCTTACATCTGGAGATACAGAATGCACTGCTCTACCTGTTGTTGCTCGTTCAGATCTATCAAGTTGGGTTACTTTATTATTAGTCTTTTCTCCAGCATCATGAGCGTCGAAATTGCCAAGAACAATGGGCTCAAGCAGGCAAGTTAACTTATCCAAAGAAAGTTGCATAAACTCACCAATATCTACTCCAGCAAAGGTAATAGATAAGGCTTCTGGTTTAAGGCGTTTACCATGACAGGAAGGGCATATTTTTCCTTCCATAAAACGTGAAACACGTTTTTTCATCAACGTACTTTGGGTATTAGCAAAAGTATGAAGGACATAGCGACGAGCACCAGTGAAAGTGCCCATATAGCTGGGTTCTAGTTTACGTTTAAGTGCAGATTGAGTCTCAGCGGGGCTTAAACCAGCATAGACAGGAACTGTTGGGGTTTCTTCAGTAAATAAAATCCAGTCTCTATCCGATTGCGGTAAATCTTTCCATGGTCGATCAACATCATACCCTAGGGTTACTAGGATATCGCGTAAGTTTTGCCCGTGCCAAGCAGGTGGCCATGATGCGATAGCTCTCTCACGAATACTGAGTGTTGGGTCAGGAACCATTGTCGATTCTGTAACTTCATAAATGTGACCTAAACCATGACAGGTAGGACAAGCACCTTGAGGAGTGTTCGGTGAAAAGTCCTCGGCATATAACATTGGCTGATCGGCAGGATATGCACCAGCACGCGAATAAATCATTCGCACGAGACTTGATAAAGTTGTTACACTTCCAACAGAAGAACGGGTATTACTTGCACCACGTTGTTGTTGCAATGCTACTGCTGGTGGTAGACCATCAATAGCATCAACATCTGGTACTCCGGCCTGATCTATTAAGCGTCTTGCATAAGGTGCAACAGATTCGAAATATCTTCTTTGTGCTTCAGCAAAAATAGTTCCAAAAGCAAGTGATGATTTTCCTGAACCCGATACACCTGAGAAAACAACAAGTGCATTTCTTGGGATAGAAACATCTACATCCTTAAGGTTATGCTCACGTGCACCTCGAACTTCAATACAATTATTAGATAAAGTAATGTTATTGTGTTCACCAAAAGAATGTGTTTTCATGTTTCTACGAGCCTGTAAATTATTTTGTGTAAGTCCCATTTTTTATAAATGATCTTTTAATCGATCATCGAACTGAATCGTAAAACAATTCATTGCTAAACTAATACATTTAAATATGGCTGTCATTTGGTTTAAATCTTCAGGAGTTTTAAACCTTTAGCTAATTCAGCTGCCATACTTTTGATTGTAGCTTCATCCATGTGAAGTACCTTTTTTTATTATCCTCAGTAGGATAAATGAAAATTAAGTACTTACACAAAATTTAGAACAGTCCCACAACTCATTTTGTTGAACTATATCTGTACAACAACTCTACCTCGAATTTTTCCATCTAAAATTTCATTTGAAATATTTAAAGCATCTGTTAACTGAATTTCAGTCGTAACTTTTTCTAATTTTGTTTGATCCAATTCTGTAGCTAAACGTTCCCATGCTTCTTTTCTTAATTCGATTGGTGCCATCACGCTATCAATTCCATATAAGGTAATCCCTCTTAGAATAAATGGAGCAACTGTTGCTGGAAAATCCATTCCGCCTGCCAAACCACACGCAGCAACTGCACCACGATATTTTGTACTAGCACATGCATTCGCTAAAGTATGGCTACCAACAGTATCAATCACGCCAGCCCAAACTTCTTTGTTTAATGGCTTTCCTGGGGAAGATAATTCAATACGATCAATAATTTCACTCGCACCTAGATAGGTTAAATATTCTGACTCTTGAGGTCGACCAGTTGAAGCTGTAATCTCATAACCAAGATGATTCAAAATAATAATGGCAATACTACCTACTCCACCATTTGCACCTGTCACTAAAATTTTTCCATCACTTGGTTTAATACCATGTTTTTGTAAAGCCATGACACACAACATTGCGGTATAACCTGCTGTACCAATAACCATCGTATCTTTAAAAGAAAAAGCAGAAGGTTTTTGTATGAGCCAATCACCAGAAACAGTGACTTGCTCGGCTAGCCCTCCAAAATACTTCTCACCCACTCCCCAACCATTCAGTAGAACTTCATCTCTTTCTTTCCATGCTGGATGTTTTGATTCAATCACAACACCCGAAAAATCGATGCCTGGGGTCAAAGGAAAACTACGCACCACTGGTGAACGCCCAGTAATGGCTAAAGCATCTTTATAATTGAGTGTTGAATATTTGACTTCGACTCTAACCTCTCCTTCTTGTAAAGGCTTTGATGCAATCTCAGTAATTTGTGATGTGTAACCTGCTTCATCTTTAGTAATTACAATACCTTTGTACATAGAACTTCCTCTCCATTTAATTAGACTGCTTGTCTAGAATTAATTAAAAAATAAATACAGACGTCTGCATTTATTTTTTAATTAACTTTTTACGTGATTTGTTGTTTTACAGCTAAAGTAAACAAGCGATAAAATGCATCTAAGGGACTTGTTGATTTGACCAAACGTGCTCTTAGAACTGCACCTTCCCACCCAATCCAAAACTGATAAGCAGCTTCATCGCAATCAGCTAGGCTATATTGTGAATTTGACTGATGTAGGCAATCAGAAACTAATTTCTCCCATACCTTAAAGATATTTTCGATTCGGGCAATGATTTCTTGTGGTAAATACGACACTTCTTGTCCTAAGTTACCTAAAATACAACCTCGTTTAAAATCATATTTTTGCATTTTTTCACCCGCATCTTTTACAAAATTTTGCAGCTTTTCTAGTGGGGAAAGATCAGTTTGACTTAAAAACTTATTCAATCGCTTCACAAAATAAAGTTCATAAGCATCTAAGACTTCTAAAATAAAAGCCTCTTTATTTACAAAATAATGGTAGAAAGACCCTTTAGGAACTTGGACTGATTTCATGAGATCGTCCAAGCTCATAGCATTCATTCCACGTTCGGTCAGTAACTCGATACCTCGGTGGATTAAAACTTCTTTAGTGTCTGCATAGTTACAGCCGTGTTTGGTTGGTCGACCACGTGGTCTTTTGGGTGAGGAAGAATAATTCATATAATAAAAATAGACTATGTGACTAGAAATAACAACAATAAGATTATTTGATTGAAAATTTTATCTAAACGTCATCTAGTTCTCTTTTTTCACAGTACTTAGTCATTCATATAAATGCTCTTAAAAATCCTATAAGTTTATGAACTAATTTTTTATAAATTTCTATTATTTTTCTTCAAAATATTGAAATTAATAAATATATTGTAAAAATAATTTATAAACTAGATTTTAGGTAAACATAAGTTAAATGGAATAAAATTCTATGGATTTTTATACTAAAAGGCTAGTTTAAAAACTATTATCTTTCATTTTTTGTTGTGTCCATTACTAAATAGCTTGTAATTGATGAGATGGAATTAATTGTCCCTAGAACTTCTGTATGAAACTTTTTATACGATTTAATATCTGCTACTTCTACTCGTAAAAGATACTCTATAGCTCCAGTAATTGTATGACACTCAACTACTTCTGTAGATGAGAATATAATTTCCTCAAAAGCATTCAGGCATTCTTTTGAATGGCATGAAAGACCAATCGAAACATACATAACTAGACCAATGCCTAGAAGAGATCTATCGATAACAGCTTTATATCCTTTTATTATTCCAATTTTTTCTAATTCTTGTACACGTCTAAGACAAGCTGAAGGAGATAGTCCTATACGTTCAGCTAGTTTTAAATTGGTTAAGCGAGCATCACTTTCAAGTTCGGACAATATTCTGCGGTCTAATCTATCTAAATTAATCATTTATTGTGAATAGGTGTCTATATAAGCTAAATATACAATTTAATTTAGTTTTATTAACAATAAAATATGTTTATTCATTTTTTTTAGCTTGATATGACAAACATTACCCTTTTTATTCCTTTCATTATCTTCTGTATTGTTATGACAAGTACGCCTGGCCCTAATAATGCTTTCGTTATGATATCAGGCGCCCGATTTGGTATATGGAAAACTATTCCATTAATCCTAGGAATTTCTATAGGTGTAGGCTTACAACTTTTGGCTCTAGGAATGGGAATAAGCCAAATCTTCGATTTCATACCTGAACTTCATCTTATTTTAAGTCTTATCGGATCTTTATATATCGTGTGGCTTGCTTGGAAGATAGCTTCAAGTGGTACTTTAGAAATAAATCAGGATAGAAAGCCCTCTATGGGTTTTATTGAAGGAGCTATGTTTCAGTGGATAAATCCAAAAGCATGGATTGTTTCTATCAGTACAGTTACTACATATTTTTCTATGGAAAGTAATTTTTTAGAGATTTTTTTTGCTGCTTTAGTACTTATATTTATTACTATTCCCTGTGTTGGAATTTGGGCTGTAGCGGGAACCTTTTTACGAAAATTACTTATGAATATCCGATATGCTCGTATATTTAATTTAAGTATGTCTATAGCTTTATTAATGGCAGTTTTACCCACCACTATCAAATTAATCATAACAAATGTTATAGCTATTTCTTAAGATTTCCTAAAATTAACATAATACACCTTATACGAAATACGTTATAATTCTCTTGAAAATTCAAAGCTGTAGTTCCTTTTTTGCCCAACCTCCCCAAGGTGGGCTTTTTTGTTGATTTTTATGTTCCACGATTAATATTTTTCCCATGTTTCACGATTTTGATTAGCTCCTCTGCTTAATCTATATTTAACTCCTTGCTTACTTTTTAAAGGAGGGAGAGGAATAGGAAAAAGTCTTCATTTAGTACCGGATGATATAAGTAACTGAATATATAGAGAATCCTAAAAATTACATTTGAGAATTAATATAATCTTTTAAATAGTCTTTTAAATGCTCAAGAAAATGTGCTACTCGAGGTGAATGCTCCAATCTGTCTGCATATACAGCGTAAATATCAGCAGGCGGAGTTTCATATTCTTTTAAGATTTGAATTAATCTTCCGCTTTTTAAATACTTTAAGACATCCCATTCTGCCCTCATTAGTATTCCATGACCATCAAGAGCCCAGTCTAGTGTCACCTGGCCATCGTTACTACTGAGTTTTCCATGAACTTTAACGGTTTCTTCCTTATTACCTTTAGAAAAACGCCAATTGGCATAAGCACCATCATTTTGTCTCAGTACTATACATTGATGAGTCGTAAGATCTCGTGGATTTAAGGGAGTTCCAGCCGCATTTAAATAAAACGGTGAAGCACATAATAGCCTTTTATTTGCTGCGATTCGTTTTGCTATTAATCTTGAATCTGGGATTTGCCCAAAATGAATAGAAACATCAATAGTATCACTAGGGAGATGAACTGGACGGTCTGTTAAATGCAGTTGTACCTCAATCTCAGGGAATTTTTTTATAAAAGATGAAATTGCTGGTGCTATATATTTACGACCAAAACCAAAAGGTGCATTTACTCGTAATAACCCTTTAGGTGAACTACGGCTACTTGCAACGAGTTGTTCCATATCATCAATTTCTTTCAAGATACGCACAGCATTTTCATAATAAATTTCCCCCTCAGAAGGGCTTTGTTGCACAAAGATTTGAAATGCAAAGCGCCCCTAATTGAGCCAAATTTAAGGCGTAACTTGGGTAAGTGGTCGACCTAATTCCGT
>NZ_JAMXXC010000045.1:0-8125 GCF_024129855.1 Acinetobacter lwoffii | reverse complement strand
AAGAAAGTTAAATCCTGTGCTTGACTCTTGTGGTTAAAAACAGGACATTTTAAATGGTTTATCGCATAGACATTTTAATTGGTGAATAACAGTATGATATTTCTTATTATATATCAGTATATTAAATTAAGCCGTTCTGGAGTATAGGGCACCAGAACGGCTTTTTATTGATTATTCATGTTCCACGCTTATTTACCAACCAATGTTCCACGGTTTTATGCAATCTAATTTAACCATAAAGTTTTAATTTTAGAAAATTAATATGAGACTTGATAAAAAAACCACCAATAATCGCGGTTTCTTTCAATGACAACTTATGTGTCGTTCAATGACATTTTATGCGTCGCAAATGACAACTTATGTGTCGCGTGACGTTATCCGCTTTAAATAAACATTTGATGATTGGATGTTTTTCAAGATCAGTTCGTGCTACTTCAAAATTGTCACGCTGCATTGAAGGTGACATTTCTTCTGCAACATGACTTTATGCTGAATAATATTTAATAATAGCAAACTAAGCATAATAGGCACAAAAAACTGTCAAAGCGGTTTTAATACTTCTGTAGTAATTTTCAGGTTTCCACGCCCGATTACAGATTTTGCTGTAACCTAATTATCAAATGGGTATCTTTTTCTTTGATCAAACCAAATTAGAATATTTTATTGATTTGTAAATGAAAAATATAAATAAATAAATAACGTATGGATCAAATTGAAAGCGAAGAAAAAAATCAAATTCGCGGATTTTCAGGCCTTTTAATCACTTATTAAGCTTAGGCTATTTCACCTAAGGAATCATGTTACATAGCTTCCAGCAGCAGACAAAACGCAATGGATAATGCGATGTTTTTCGGTTCTGTTGATCCATAAAAAATACTTAAGTCTCTATTATTAAGCTATAAATGAGCAGCAAGAAATTTTTCTAGTCAGGTAAATGATATTATGCACACGTAGCTATCTCGAACAAATTCACAGAATTTGGCTGCACTTACATCCAAATTGTCATTTGAAATTAGCTCAATTAAGGTAGCGCTGTCTTTCAAACCTTTGTGTAACAAAGCGTGCATAAGTCATATATACTTAGATTCAGATATGATCTCCAATCGCTAAATATCGTACACTCAACCACGCAAGTACCCATCGCACGGCGCTTAATGACGCTTGTTGAGACATTATTCTAAAATAATCATATTTATTATGTTTCATCACTACCGGAAAAAACTGATGTTCTATAAGAAGTGAAAGCATAGGTTTATCTTCTGCCGTAAAATGCATCAATACTTTTGTTACATTACTCTCATACAACCATTTTTTTATTAACCAATTATAAGTGTCTGATTGGTTTCGTTCTAAATAATCAAATCGCTCTAAAATTTTTTGTGCGGAATTAAAATCTACAGCACTTAGTAATTCAGGCAAACGTGCTAACTTTCCTTGTGTCAATAATGGATGTCTTCCTATATTTGAACCACGTTTACCTGAAGGAATGTTTGACATCGTAATTAAAGCTCTCTTCCAGGACTCAATATCTAATTGTGGCTGCCCCTGCCCAGAAATAAGATACCGCTCAATATCTTCAATATTTTGAAATAGTTCGTGTTTAATTACTTTACCCGTCGAATTTCCTCTTTTTTGAGCATAGATTACCCACCTCTGAGTTTGTCTTTTTTTGAGTACATATTTTTCGATGGTATCTCTCAACTCATATTTTAGATTACTATTCTGTTGGTTAATCGCTTGGAAATGCCTGAATAAATTACTCCGACTCATGACTCGCTTAAAAAATGCAGTATGTAAATTGGGTTGCTGTTGTTGCATGCTATAGGCATAAGTAGCTAGAAATAAGATATGAATATAATGCTTTAATGTTGTCGATTCATGTAAATGTCCAAGTACTCGACCAATCGCCTTAATCCCTTGACCGACCTGTCCTTCATTGCCTACTAGCGTATTAAATTGTTCATTCGATGGCATCCAATTTTGTAGCCATGGCAGTTCTATCGTGAGCACTTTAAAATCCACCACTGTTTGCAAACACTTTAAAGTATATGCACTTGCAAACGTATGTCTTAAATGATGTAAGCTGAGATCAACATCTCCAGTGACTTTCTTTAATATTTGAGATATTTGATCAAAAAAAGGCTTATGTTCACTGTTCTCATCAGACATTAATATCGAATATTTTTTATTTTGATAAACATCATCTAATCCCTTTTTAATCGTCTGACTTAATAAATTCATCGGAACAACACGTTCTGATCCGAGTGTTTTTAGCTGATGCTCACCATAAGGACGAATTCTGAGCATATCCTCATCAATATCTAAGGGCCGTAAATGAAGTGTCTCTGAACGGCGTACACCCATCGCCGCAGATAAACGAAAATGACGCTGAATCTCTAGACGTAAAACAGTATCATTCACCCCAGATTCTACAGATTGTAATATTTGAACGATCTGCCGCACTTCATTTTTTGAAAAAACCTTAGCACTTGCTTGATGCGCTGTACGCTTGTGTAACTTTATACGATCATCATTTAATTGAATTAAAAATTCTCTAAAGCGATTCCACGCAGCGAGATGCTTGCGGTGTGGAAAATGCTCTTGCGTCAACTCCATCCATTTTTGAAATACATCTTCATCAATCTGGCTATCTTTTGTTAAATCTTCTGAAAACCCCAATATACCTGCACTGACGATGGCCAAATGTAGATGAATCATATTTCGATTCTGTAGACTTAACTCTTCTGCATCACAGCGTAAAATCAACCATTGCACAAAGCATGTTAATAAATTGACTGAGTAGTGATTCGTTTTATTACTAGCAAGCTGTTTAAGCCAAATGCTTGATCTAGACTCACCTTTTAGTTGCTGAATCATCGCTAAAATATCAGACAAATGTAGTTGCTCATCGCCTATTTCTATTTCACTTTCTGGCTCAGTGCTATCTAAACCTGTGGTTAATTTTTCATATTCGGATAATCGTAATAATTCATTTATTGAAAGATCTTCCGTCAGGACTTGGCCTGATATATAACCTGCAATCAACGGAGTGCTATTTAACATCACCTTTTGCTGTAAAGCTTTCAACCATTGAGCTAACGATAGAGTTGACTTAAGCCCTATTTGTTTTAAATATGTATTAAAACACTTTTGCCAAGCCGTTCTTTGTTGATTTCTTGACTGTGCTAAAATCTCTTTTAATCGGGGCTGTAGATACTGTCGGTCTACTAATATTAAAGTCGAGACATAAGGACTTAACAGTACTGTACGGCGTATCTTCGTCACAGATCTATCATTATTCACTGTTAGCTCAACGAGCCGACTATTCCCCATAGCGACTATATATTGATCAGAAGCAATAAACTCCAACATCGCTTGTAAATAGCTCACTCTGCACAGTTGTGAATACATGGAGAGTACAACCAGCAAACGTCCTATTTCAATATCACAATTTTGATGTTCAGGTAAATGTTCTAAATCCTTCTGAATAAGATCAAGTAAGTTTTGTTCAGTATAACTCCATGTACTAAAACTATTTTCAGATGTCAGCCACGTACGATTAGCTTTTTGAGGAAGTTGAACGAATAAAGGAATTTTAGTTTTATCGCGAATATAAGCACAATATGCCTTTATGGCTTCTGGCAAATCAATGTTTGTATTTTTAGCTAAATGGGAAGCTAATACATGTCCAAGCTCTAAAGCTACTTGTGGCTCAGGATTTTCCTCAAAAATCAACGGACAATAGGACTCATACTCTGAGTTTTTCAGCCATTCTTTTACATCATTCTCTGAATATTGTATTCTCAGCTTCGTCTCTACTTGAGCTGTTTTAGTCTCTTGGGTTAAAACAAATGTTGGAATATGCTTGATTTTAAAAAAATCAAAACCTTCAAGACATTCGAAACCTAATTGTTTTTGCAAGTTTTCTTGTACATCAAGCCACTGTTGTTGAAAAGCTGATACAGGAAATACAGATAACATATCCCATGGATGACGACCCCGTATCCAGTGCCCAAGTCCAGCGTCCTTGAACCGTCCAGGTAACTGATTATAATCAGAGCGAACCAACTTCCGTGCCCAATTTCTAACTAAACCTTCAATCTGATGAGGAGCACAAAGTTGCACAGCATAAGATGATAAATCAACACGTGGTTCAATTTGCTCCCCTAGCATTCCCATCAAACCACGTAAACCTTGAATCTGTTTGATCAACGCTTGCGTCAATGGCACATAACGATCGGTTGATTCATCTTGATGATGTTTATCTTGAATCAATGCCCAGCCTTGCTGACTGATCCACTTTGGAAAGGGCTGCTTAATTCCTCGTCCTGCAGTTGCAAGATTCATCCATAATGCTGTATACAACGTCAAGCTATCAAAGAGCACCTGCCAATTTTTATGTTCAGAAGCCTGATTTATTCTCTTTTTTATTCGTGTAATTTCATTTTGTATTTCAACAATCTTTATTCCAATTGGGCTACCCACACGCTTATTGGAAGAGTATATATATTCAGGAATATTAATTTTTATCGTTCTTAAACAAGCAGCCCAGAGTTGCTCAAGTTGCCTCTGTTCAAAAGAGGCATAATGAATCAAGTTATCATAATTTCGACCTGATGCATTAGTCACTGCTTTAACGACAGCTAAATCACCTTGGCTATGATCATATAACAACCGTGGAAGAATATCTCGAATGCTTTTGAGGCTGATTTCTAGCTCTTTAGGTACACGGTTAATCAGTTCACTCACGTCACGTTCAACTGCCATATGATGTCTTGTAATCCCAAGATTTTTGACTTGACTCACTAAATCATTGAGTTCAATCGGTAAAACCAAATGTAATTCATTGGTCCATGGCACATGAAATTTAGAATCTTCTGGTTTTTTTTTGAGTGTCGGTGTCCCTGCAAACACACTTAATACATACGCAGATAAAGTATGATCATACTGAATAGCAATATTATTCTGATCTGCATTTTGACTAAAACGAGGCGCTGTTAATTCACTCACCGAACGTCCTGTGAGTAAACTTAATATTAAAGCTAATTTTGCGCGTAAAATTAAGCTGGTATCAGTATGAGATGGTTGACAGAGCCTAAATATTTCTTGAATTGAAATTAAGGACAATCGCGATTTGGTCCAAACTAAACCAACATTTGCAGCTTCAATATGTTGAGAAGTAGATTTAGAGGCATAAAAACCTCGAATTAAATCGGATTGTTCTGCCAAAAAAAATGTAAACAATGGCTCCAATGGTGTTTCATCTTCTTCAATCTCATTATCCTCAAATACTTCAGATACTAGACCACGATGAATTTCATCTACATCCTCTAAAGGTTGAATAGCAATACTTAATGAGCCGTACCGTTGCAAGATCAGTTTTCTATGCTTTAACCCTATACGGTGTAAAAATTCTCGACGTTTCTTCTTATTTTTTAGTGGATCATTTTGCCAAATTTGGGATAAAAACAGCTTTAATATATAAAAAACATCATTTAATCGTTTATCTTCAGAACCAGCAGACATCAAATGAATCAGTTGTTTCGGTGAATTTTGAATAAGTAATTCTTTGACTTGTTCTAAAATATACTCATTACCTTGATCACCCAACAGCCTGATTGCTAAAAAGGCGTTATACACACGAGATCCTTTTTGAGCTTTCAGCTTTATGCTTCCATCACCCTTTAAATAACTACTATAAAGCCCTAGGGTATGTACTTTTTTTTGAAAGTAAAATATTTGCTCTAAAAACCAAATAATTACTGTATCAAAACTCTCATTATTTCGACTTCGTCCTGCTTGAATCAATAGCAAATCACAAATTCCACTGTCTCCAGTGTATGGACGTAATGGCGTGGGTGTATGTGTGTTTCTATCTATTGTTTCTGAGAAAAAATGTGCATATTCCTCAGAATCCTGCAATCTACTAATGATCTTTAACGTATTAAGCTCATCACGAAATTCTGGTAATTCATCATCCCCAATCAATGTAAAGATTCGCTGACAAATGACAACAATGCCAGCTAAGCTATAGTGTGCACGCAACAAAAATAATGCTTGGATCAGTTCTTTTTCTTCTATATTTTCATTCTGATTAATACATTCTAGGAGCTTCTTGAAATAACTTTTCATGAACTACTCCGAATACGATAGACTCTTGCCTTCTTCAAGTCTGTTAAAGCCAAAGCAACTTCTGCCATTGGTGCCACACGAACAATTTGCTGCTGATATTTTTGATAAAGTTCCTCCAGTCGAGGTAAAAATACAGAAAAGTTAGCTAAATGAAAATATGGTTGCACAGACTTACCCAGCTCTTTCACTTTAATTCTTTCTAATGGCAAAAGCTTCTGGGCGATATAACCAGCTAAAACATTTTCGATTAAAAAATTACCACTCACCACCGGTGATGCCCAATTAACCAATTCTTGAACAAAGGAAATCGGCAGCTTTTTCAAAAAATGCTGTGTATTTAAAAATAAAATCATTTCTTCTGGATCTAAACTCTTTAGTCGAAGTTGGCCTGCAACCACCATCTTGTCCTGTGCTTTATCCACTTTAGCCCAGTGTCTTCTTTTCACACTATCCTTTAGAGTTTTTACCTTACATAAGTCCCTATCGACAGCAAGCAGTAACTTACGATATATCGCGAGCAGTAGTAATGCTTGATTTTTAATTTTTTCTGAAAACTCCCGGCTCATTTCCTCATTGAGTAACATCATTTTCAAAACTAAAACTGGGCATGGTTTTTCAAACCTGCCTTCAGAAATTGTTAATGCATCAATGAGCAATGGTGTCATCATTTTTTTCTGCACAGGTAAGTTATTTTTAGCGTCACAATAGTAGAATAACACAGTCCCAAAATTAACAAAATTAAATCAAATAAATTTTATATTTAATAAAAAAGTATTTGATTTATATAATTTATTTACTAACTTTGTTTTTATACTAATTCATCAGCTGCGATATCTTCTTCGACCGCTTCGTCCCAAAGATGGATTTGTTTGGCCGTTAAGTGTTCATTCTTCTGGGCGAACTTATGCCGTTTAAACTGCGCAAGTTCATGCTCGTATTTTTGATTGAGAATAGAGAGAGATTTAACTTTAGAATCTAATTGCTGATTGGTGACTTCAAGATGTTGAACTCTGGCATCTAATTGCTGATTTGATTATGCTAAAGACTGATGCTGCATCGCCAATTGCCGGGTAAATTCCAGCAGTTGTTCATGGGTCAGTTGGCTTAAATCAGGCAGCGTATTCATGGCCGCAGTATGCTTGAGGTCATGACGCAGAGGAAATAGAATGTTTGGAGAATAGCAGAATGGCCGAGCTTGGTTTAGAGCATTGTTACCACTTGCTGCAGACCGATTCTTTGCCAAGCTAAACCTTGGATCAGTGCTTGTAAGTGCTCCGGGCTGAGGGCCACGGTTTCACCCTGGTGAACTTTAGCGCAGTGGAATTTTCCCTGTTCCAGCCGCCGGGCACACAGCCAGATGCCCAGTCCATAATGCACCAGCACTTTCATGCGATGGTCACGTTTGTATTACAGAATAGGTAAGCACAATGCGGTTTGATATAGCCAAAGGCTCTCAGCACCTGAGCCATGACAGTATCCATACCTGCTCGCATATCCAGAGGTTGGGTAGACAGCCAGATTTCATCGATACGGATCATGTTGCAAGTGCCTTGAGTAATTCTCCTAAAGCAGATATTTCTGATACTTGCCATTTCAAGCCAATTTCTGATTTTGAGTGGGGTAAAGTAATTTGAACCGTTAACATGTCAGTAGGAGTAGGATCTAATGGTGCAGAGCAAGATAAAGCAATAAATGCAGGTTTATTCAGTAGTGGTGAGCGATCATTTCTCTAGCTTACCATCAATTAAGCGAATCCAGTTGGATAGGGGATTTGTATTCAATCCATGTTGCAAAGCGACTGAAGCAATTGAAACGTCCGGTGCTTTACAAGCCTGAACGATCTGCTGTTTAAATTCAGCACTGCATGTTCTTCGTTTTTTCTCAAGAGATGTGATGGATGTCTAGGGTGTGTTGACACTTTTAGCTTAAAAAAATAGCGAAGTAGTAAAATCAAATCGCCAAACCCAATTTTACTATTCGCTATGCCTCGTAC
>NZ_JAMXXC010000044.1:0-8832 GCF_024129855.1 Acinetobacter lwoffii | reverse complement strand
TGAAAATGCCGACCATGGAAAGGATTCATATGCTGCACCTTTAGCTAAAACAGTCTTCAGCTTACCATTCGTGGTTATTTGCAACAGTGCCCTTCAGCTTACCATTCGTGGTTATTTGCAACAGTGCCGTAATTCCACCCAGGAAGAATGCCAAGCCCTGGAAAGATTCTAAAATCAGTTCAATAGAACGAAATGAGTTACTTCAAACGGTTAAGCATTTAGGCAGAACCCTATGGAAAAAATGGTCGGGCTATCACCGTCGCAGTTTGGTGGAAACCAAGATGCATTGCATCAAATTATTAGGAGATAAGCTGACGGCAAGACATTTTCAAAGTCAGGTCAATGAAGTTCATGCGCGTGTGGCAGTTCTGAATAGATTTACGGAATTAGGTAGACCTCACACCCAAGTTGTCACTTAAATTTGAATGGATTGGGGAAAACTCAGCTTTTGAATGTTTATGCAACAAAGCCGGTTTTAGTTATAAACTTATTCATTCAGGAATTATATTGCTGAATGAATAAGTCTAATTGATTTATTTATGCAACCCAACTATTCATTTGATTCATTTGATTCATTTGATTCATTTGATTCATTTGATTCATTTGATTCATTTGATTCATTTGATTCATTATTTTTAACTTGTTTTTGTTTAGAATTTTCAACTTTAGAAGCTTTTAAATTCTTTTCAAGAAATAACAAGCCGCCATCTGCATAACTAAAACTTGCGATACTAAAGAATGCACTAATTAACAGTAATTTAGTACAAAATTTATTTTTGAATAGCATGTTTATTTACTCTCATTTAATACTTGTTAGATATTCTAACTTTAAAGAATTAACACCCAGAGGACTCATAAATTACATTCTTGTAATTTTAAAATGTCTCAGGATGGTGTTTAAAGTGCGTGTGATAAATAGAAGTGTAATACAGGAAAATGGTAAGGTTTATCAGCCTAGTCATCTGTCCATTATGTAGAAAGAGCAGCACTTTAATGTTTATGCTGTTCCAATGTATTACATTCCTTACTTTCTATTTGTAACGTAATTTCAGTAATACTATGATTATGTTTTAGAACGTCTAAGGCCTTTTGATAGAGCTGATCTGGATCGCTATTAGGAGCAACCAAATGAGCAGTTAAATGAATGTTTTTTGAAGATATAGCCCAGACTTTCAACTGATGAATCCCTTCAACACCCTCTAGCATCAATAAATCATTTCTTAACGACTCAATATCAATCTCATCAGGAACCCCTTCAAGCAAAATATGGATACTTTGTTTTAATAAAACCCAAGTTCGAGGTAAAACCCAGAAGCCAATTAACACAGCGATTACGGTATCTACCCACATCCACTGGGTA
This sequence comes from Acinetobacter lwoffii, assembly GCF_024129855.1. Classification (GTDB taxonomy): domain Bacteria; phylum Pseudomonadota; class Gammaproteobacteria; order Pseudomonadales; family Moraxellaceae; genus Acinetobacter; species Acinetobacter lwoffii_L. Next base: position 7,472 of record NZ_JAMXXC010000044.1, on the reverse strand, counting down.
AAATAAATGACCACTCCTCCGATAATCACGCCTATCGATCCCAGTGCATCACTAAGGACTTCTAAATATGCGCCTTTCACATTTAGACTTTCTTGAGCACTCGCAGAAAGGATTTTCATTGAAATCAAATTTATGACCAAACCAATGACTGCGACAATCATCATTCCAACACTTTGAATTTCAGCAGGATGCGTAAAGCGTTGGTAAGCTTCATAGACAATATATATCGCCACCACAAAAAGCATCACTGCATTAAACAGAGCCGCTAAAATTTCGAATCGCTGATAGCCAAAAGTTCTTTTATCATCTGCGGCTTTTTTACCAATTTTGATAGCAGCAAGAGCAATAGCTAATGCGGCTACATCAGTAAACATGTGAGCGGCATCAGACAGTAATGCTAAACTTTGGGTAATAAAAGCAGCGACAACTTCTACTATTAAGAAAGTAGTCGTTAAACCCAAAGCAAACATTAATTTCTTACTATTTCCTTCAGTAACAACCGCATGGCTATGATCATGATGTTCTGACATAAAATTTTCCTTATTTAATCCATGATTAGCAGAGATATTTGAGACAGACCCAATATCTCTGCTAAAAGTTGCTTAATCTAATGGATTAAGAAGCTTTCTTTTCATTCATCCACCGGTACAGTACGGGCAATAAAACCAATGTAAGCAGGGTAGAGGAGATAATTCCTCCAATAACCACTGTTGCTAAAGGTCTCTGTACTTCTGCCCCAGTTCCGGTTGCCAAAGCCATCGGGACAAACCCAAGGGACGCCACACAAGCGGTCATCAGCACAGGTCTAAGACGCAAAATTGCACCCTGCCACGTTGCATAATAAAGGTCATATTGTTGTCGCAACTCTTTGATAAAGGTAAGCATGACTAAGCCATTCAGTACAGCCACCCCCGATAGTGCAATGAAGCCAACCCCTGCTGACATGGATAATGGAATGTCACGCAACCACAACGCGATTAAGCCTCCACATAAGGCAAACGGTACACCACTAAAGACCAGTAAGCTTTCTTTGATATTATGGAATACAGCCATCAATAAAATAAAGATCGTCAACAATGCGAGCGGAACCACCAATTGCATACGCGCTTTTGCAGACATCAGATTTTGAAATTGACCGCCATAATCTATCCAATAACCGCTTGGTAATTCCTGTTTGGATAACGTGCTCTGAAGCTCTGTTACGAATGAGCCTAAATCACGTCCTTCTACATTTGCAGTAATAACCACTCGACGTTTACCATTTTCACGGCTGACCTGATTAATACCCAGGATATTTTCAACGCGTGCCACATCTTGCAGTTGGACTAAACCACCATTCGGCAATTGAATAGGAAGTACCGCTAACTGTTCAGGACTACGCTGGGATTCATCTAGACGGATGACAAAATCAAAACGCTTGTCTCCCTGTAAAATTGTTCCAACATTCTGGCCACCGACACTTGTAGCTACCAGATCCTGAATTGCTCTTACCGACAAGCCATATTGTGCAGCTCTGGACTTATCCACCTCTACATTCAACAAGGGTAAGCCACTGGTCTGTTCTACATTAACGGCTGTCGCGCCTGAAATTGAGTTAATTTTTTGAGAAATTTTATTCGCTTCGCGATTTAGAATCTCCATGTCATCACCAAATAATTTGACACCCACATCACTTCGCACCCCTGAAATTAACTCGTTAAAGCGTAGTTCAATGGGTTGCGAGAACTCACTGTTATTTCCCGGCAATGTCGCTAAGAAAGTAATCATTCTTTGGCGAAGCTCATCAATCGTTTGTTTTGGATCAGGCCATTCATCATGAGGTTTTAACAGTACCACGCCATCTGAAATGTTGGGTGGCATAACATCTGTGGCCACTTCTGCTGTACCGGTACGGGCAAAGATCGCTTTAATTTCAGGAAATTCTTTCAACAGTAACTTTTCAGTATTTTCCTGCATTCTCAGTGACTGTTCTAACCCTGTACTTGGGGAACGCATTTGCTGAACAGCAAAATCACCTTCACCCAGTTGAGGTGCAAACTCGCTACCTGTTTGAGTGGCTAGCACGCCCGTAAGCACTAAAATACAGGCAGCCACAATAGTCACAAATAAACGAAGCTCATAGGCTTTATCTAAAAGCAGTTCATATTTGGTTTTAAGCCAATGCATCCAGCGACTTTCGGTTTCCTTGACTTCTCCAGTGACAAATAGGGCAACTGCGGCTGGCACAAAAGTGACAGATAAAATCATGGCCCCAATTAAAGCCAGTACAACAGTCATTGCCATAGGATGGAAAAGTTTGGCTTCTACACCCGTCAGGGTAAAGATAGGTAGATAAACCACCAAAATAATTAACTGTCCAAAGATGAGAGGACGACGCGCCTGTTTTGCAGCCAAGAAGACTTCTTTAAATCTTTCAGAACGGCTAAGTAAACCACCTTTCAGCTTCTGAGCTTCTGCTAGCCGACGGATACAGTTTTCTACAATAACCACTGCACCATCAATAATAATACCGAAGTCCAGTGCCCCTAAACTCATCAGATTTGCACTAATCTTCTGCTCTGCCATTCCCGTCAAGGTAAACAGCATTGACAGTGGAATAACGCAAGCCGTGATCAGCGCAGCACGGAAATTACCTAGAAAGAGAAATAAAATAACAATGACGAGGATTGCACCCTCAATCAAATTTTTCTGAACGGTTTTGATCGCCCGATCAACCAAATGCGTACGGTCATACACAGTCTCAATCACCACACCTTTAGGTAGCGATTGCTGGATCGATTGCACCTTTTCATCAATGGCTTGAGCAACGGTACGGCTATTTTCTCCCATCATCATCATGGCAATACCCAATACAGTTTCTTCACCATTATAGGTTGCAGCCCCTGTTCTTAAGTCATGACCAATTGAGACATTGGCGACATCTGCCACCCGAATCGGATAGCCGTTTTTATTGGCAATACTGATGTTCTGGATATCTTCAATCGTGTTTAAAGTGCCGGGAACACGAACCGTTAGCTGTTGTCCATTTTTCTCAATATAGCCAGCACCACGGTTTTCATTATTCTCTGTTAAGGCAGTTTGTAAATCAGACAAAGGAATTTGCAATTGTTGCAATCGGTTCAGATCAGGGGCAACCACATAGGTTTTATTAAAGCCACCGATACTGTTGATCTCAGCAACGCCTTTTACGCGCTGTAATTGCGGTCTTACAATCCAATCCTGAATTTCACGTAAATCCATCGCCGAATAAGCGGTTCCATCCGGCTTTTTAGCATTTGGTTCGGCTTTAATCACCCATTGATAGATTTCACCTAAACCTGTCGAAATAGGCGACATGTTAGGTTGCACATCTTCAGGCATTTCTCCCATTGCTTCTTGCAAGCGCTGGTTGATAAGCTGTCTGGCCCAGTAAATATCCGTGCCATCTTCAAAAATGATGGTCACTTGCGATAAGCCGTAGCGTGAAATCGAACGGGTTTGTTCCATTTTCGGCATGCCTGACATGGCATTCTCAATTGGATAGGTAATCCGCTGTTCCATTTCCAAAGCCGTAAAGCCATTGGCTGAAGTGTTAATCTGCACCTGAGTATTGGTAATATCCGGTACAGCATCAATCGGTAACTTTTGATAACTATAAATACCAATAGCAATCCAGGCTGCAATAAACAGCATAATCCAAATGGCGTTATGAATAGAAAACTGGATCAGCCGATCAAACAGCCCTTCAGGTTTTACCGATTCGTGGTCTGGAATGTGAGGGCTTTTAGTGCTCATGTGAAGCCTCTCCTTTTTCCATCTCAGATTTCAGTAAGAAACTGCCTTGAGCGGCATATTTTTGTCCCTGATTAAGCCCATTTACCACTTCAATCCACTGGCTATCCCCAGACGATTGACCTAATTTCACCGGTTGCGGAGTGAATTCAACTTTTTGTCCATGCTGAGTGGCGACAAAAACCACATCTTTTCCATCGACATTCTGAACTGCGGACTTAAGCACCCGTAATGCGGTACTTTCACTGCGTTGTTGCAACTGTACGTTTACCATCAAGTTTGGACGTAATTCGGTTGCATTCGATTCAACTTTTGCTCGCACCTGAAGACGACCTGTTTGAATATCCGCTTCAGTATTTAAGGTTTGAATAACCGCCCTATAGACCTTTTCAGTTTGCAAAGATTTAAATTCGATCTTTTGATTCGGGGCTAAGCCCACAATTTCAGAATTTGGAACAATAAATTCAAGCCAGAGCTGATCTAACCGGTCTATGGTAAAGAGTTGACTTGCTAACTGAACATTTTCCCCGAGAACCAAATCCTTTTTACTGATCACGCCAGAAATTGGGGCTTTTAAAATATAGCGCCCGTTACTAGCATTCACTGCACCAAATGCACTTAAACGTGATTGGGCCGCTTGAACCTGGATTTGTGCCCGTTTATAACTGTTATAAGCCCGTTGATAGTCCTGTTTTGCTGAGATACCCTGTGACCACAATTGACGCTCACGCTCAAAGTCTTGTTTCGCCAGTTCCAGATTGGTTTGTTCAATTTTAAGATTGGCCTGCTGATCAACTAGATCAGGAACAAGCAATGTAGCCAAAGGCTGCCCTTTCTGAACTTTTTGGCCGAGTTCTACATAAACATTTTCTACATGACCGCTAAAACTCGGTGAGACATGCGCTTGCTGATCCGTATTCACATTGAGTTTGGCAGGATAAGAACTTAATTTAACCACCGGACCTTGATCGACCGCTGATAACTGTATGCCCTGTTCCACCAGTTGCTTGGCCGTCAGGCTCACGCCTTCTGCATGCTCTTCGGTTTCACCGCCATGTTCTTCACTTCCATGTTCCTCTGCGCCTTCTTCCTCTGCATGTTCATCTGATGTTTCAGATTTATTCTTACCCGACAAGATCAAGAAAATACTGAGGAGTACGGTTGCGCCGATGACCAAACCAATCAGTAGAGGTTGAGAGATTTTTCCGCTCTGTTTTTTTAAGCTGTTTTTAAGATCGAACATGTTAATTTCCCCCACCAATGACAGGCATGGCCTGTATGTCTTGCCATAAGTTTTGATTGATTTGTGCAATAGCATCTTTCGACATGACTTCACTTGGGCTAATGCCTAAGCTCAAACTTTCTGCTTCAATGGCCTTTTGCCAGCCATCCCGTAACAACTGGACTTTACGCAGACGGATGTCTTGTAATTGAAGCGTGGCTTGCTGAACATCGGTTAAAGCAAACTTGCCTGCCAAGAAACCTTGTAGCGTCTTACTTTGAACTTGAGTCGCCAAAGGAATTTGAGTCTCGTCAACGACTTTGAATTGCAGCTCTAAACCCTGCAACTCGGTTAAAATTGTGCCTATTTGCAGCGCATTTTGCTTCAGATAAAATTCTTTCTGACGCTCTAATAAGTTCATTTTTTCTTGCGCGATTTTTATGCCATTTTGCTGACGATCGAAAATATTAAGCGGTACACTAACTCCGACTACTAATTGATTTTGTGTGGAGTTTTCCAAGGATTGGGTGCGGTTGACACCTAGGTTTAAAGTGGGGTTAGGACGTGCCTTTGCTCTTAGTTGATCAACCGTTGCTTGAGACTCTAATACCAGTAAAGCTCGATATTTCTCAACGTAGTTTTCCGCTAAATATTCTTGAACCTGTCCATGAGTCGATTTTGGCCAGAGCTTTTGTGAAGAGAGGTTTACCTGCAATGACTTATCAGACGTACCCCATAAATTTGATAATTGTTGGGTGGCCACTTGTACCTGTAAGTCTGCCTGTCTAAAAAGGCGTATATTTTCAGCATGACTTAAACGTGCGCGATTCACATCTACTTGCGCGATACCGCCCGCAGTAAAGCGCTTCTCGATCGCTTTAAGGTTTTCTTCACTCACCCGAAGTTGTTCATTGACAATGTTTCTTTCAAGTTCAGCAATGGCCAGTTGTGACCATACATATTTCACCGCAAGCTCAATTTGCGCTTGATAAATCTTCTGCTTCAGTGCTGTTTTATCTGTAGAGAGACTGGCTAATTTTTGGTTTGCTTTTCGCTCACCAAAAATATCCAAGGGTTGTGATATGCCAATGGCAAGCTCTTTTTCATTATTTGAACCAAAGCCCGTTTGTTCAACTGACAATTCAGGATTTTTAAACAGCTTACTTTGCTGAAGATTCGTGGCATTAATACTATTTTGCGTTTCCCAGAAATTTTGGGACGCTTGATATTGGTTAACCTGCTCAATAGCTTGCTGCAGCGTTAAATCTTGAGTACTGGCGACTACGGAAGTACTGATGCTGATCATTGCAGATAGCAAGATACCGCTACCTAAGGCTGACCAGGATAAATTCAGGATGGAGGTATCCTGATGTAATTTGTTTTTTGACATGAAAATGCCCCACGCATAATGAAATTAGGAGTGGTGGGCTTTTATAAGACTACCCCACCAATAGTAGGGGCAAATCGGGAGGCGGGGTTAATTGATTCAGATAAGGGGATTTATAAAAAGTTATTCCCAAATAAGTTGGGGTAATGCCGGTCTCAAAATCAGCTTTAAGCTTCAGATCATCGGGTGGGTCAATCTGAATCACGATTGTATTTGAGAAATGACTGCACTTTTCGTTAAAACAAACCTTCTGACAATAGTCATAGATTTCTTTATAGTTTTCTAGGGAATAAAGTGCTTGACGAGGACTATCACTCTTTTCGTCTAAATCGATTGGATTAGAGAGTATTGAATTGGGTATGTTTGGCATTTCATGCAGACACGCGGCCTCTGCCACACTCCAAATATTCTGGAATGTGAATAAGAGTACCAATATCTGGATTAGAAATGTTTTTCTCTTCATACACAAATCTGTATTTAAAACACCAATAAAGAAGCTGTCCAGATCTATCAAAGATCTGATCACAGAATTTGAGTAACCTTAAACTTTTTGCAGCCTTAAGTAAAGATATACAGAGTTTTTGAAAAAAGCATAGGTCTAGATAATCAAGCTAGATTTTTTAAAACTCCACATTGGTCAATTGTACATAAACCATCACAAGTACCTCTTAAATCAGATAGTTGTTCAATAAGCTTTTGTTGCTTGATTATATTTTCTCTGATAGCACTGACATGTAAGTCAATTAATTCATTCACCCCTGAACAATTTTTCTCAGGTTTGTCTTTATAGGTAAGTAATTGACGAATTTCATTCAAACTCATATTTAAAGTTCGGCAATTCAAAATAAATTTAATTCGCTCAACATAGCCTACATCGTAAAGGCGGTAATTTCCTTCCGTTCTTTCTGGTTCTGGAATTAAACCTTCCTTTTCATAAAACCTAATTGTTAATACTGAACATGAGGTTTTTTTAGAGAGTTCACCAATTTTTAAATGCATTGAGTTGGTATTTCCAAAAAATCTTGACTCTATAGTAACTATAGGGATTCTAATATTCAAAGTTTATAAATTTTTTTAATGGGTATAACTATG
>NZ_JAMXXC010000043.1:0-8964 GCF_024129855.1 Acinetobacter lwoffii | reverse complement strand
AAATAAAACCCAACTCAATCAAATTCAACTAAGTTACTGTTTTATCAGAAGTTTTAATCTTCATCACCGCCGATGGATGTGCATTCTACAGCATTTCAGAGCCCTTGCAACACTTCTTGCAAAGATTTTTTATCGTGTGTTTATTTTTCAAACCAATAAAAATATAAGTAATTGTTATATATAGTTAATTTATTTTCATTATTTTTGAATTTTATTGAGTATATCTAACACAACCTATCTACAGAAACTATAAGATATTGATTTATTTATGTTTAAATTATAAAAATCTTTATCACATGACTTATATCGTTCAATTCACATTCTATTCTTGTTTGATTCTTCATCAACCTGGCGTTTATATACACAAAACTTGTTTTGTTCGACCTTGTTCCTATAAATAACTGCTCTATTTAAATATAAAAAAATGAACGCCAATCCTAAAAATTAAAAAAGCCACTGCTATGTAGCAATGGCTTTTGGAATATTAAGCAACAATTAGAATTTCATACTGACACGTGCCCAGTAATTACGTCCCATATTATTAAACTGCTCGGTTGCTGGTAAACCTGTCCCGGAAGCACCCATTTTATTTAAGTGCTCGGTATAAGTCCGGTCTAGAACATTATCGACTCCGACTGATACATCCACGCTATCCATAACATGGTAGCTACCGTTTAAAGACAAAATACCAAAGCCTGCGCTCTGCTTGTTGTCATAACCCACAATATTACCTTCGTTAAGACTGATCCGGTTTTGACCATCTACTACACGCCATAGCAATCCAAAATTATATTTGTCTTGAACATAGCGCAAGTTAACACGGGCTTCTAAAGGAGAGATTTGTGGTAACGGCGTATTATCTGTGGTGTTTTCACCCCAAGCATACATGGCGCTGATATCGGCCTGTAGGCGGTCAGTAAACTGGTAACCAATTCCAGCTTCTGCACCAGCGATAGTAGCATCGACATTACGGGTATGTGCTTCGAGCATTCCCATCATGCCAGTAGGTTTATATGTCGTTAACACATAATCATTAATCAAACCTGCGTATGCGGATGCCCATGAGTTGAAATGACCATGCTCATGTTGATAACCAAAATCTAGCTGTAATGTCTTTTCAATATCAATATTGGCAAAAGTATTGACGTTATCATTTCCCGTTTTAGGACTAAATAATTCCCAGTAATCCGGCATACGCTCGACATAACCCAGACCAATATAGGTCTTGCCATCGTCATGATCGGGATGATGATTTTCAAAACGAATAAAGGCACTCGGTAAAGTTTCTTTGCGTTCCTGTTGAGATTGAACAGCGTCTACATTGACCTGATCAAGACGGACACCAGACACTAGCTTATTGTTATCACTAAGCTGATAACTCAGTTCTCCAAAAGCCCCCACAGACTGGAATTCCATATCTTTAGTTCTTGGCTGAGTTTGATACGGCATCATCAGACTTCCGTTACGTTTAGTATGTTCATTGTTCTGACTATCAATACCAGTAATCAGCTGCAATTTATCCCACTCATTGGTCATTGCCATACGTGCGTTCAATGTTTTACGTGTCACATTGGTCGCCATTGGCATACTCATCATTCCTCCAGGCTGGAACTCACGTAAACTAAAGTTATCCATAACGTGGTCATTAAAGTTATAGTTCACTTGAGCTTCGACTTTTTGAATGATATCGGTAAGATTTTTCTTTTCTACACGAAGTCCTAAACTTTCACGTGCAAATTGAGAGCCATCCATCGTACGGCCAGCATAAACTGATTCACCATCTGCCTTACCGCCACTTAGCTCGACCCAAGTATCTTCATCTGGTGTCCAGCCAATCGCCAAATCAGTATTCCAGCGTTCCCAGTCTGAAGGAACTGTATTTCCATCCCCATCTTGATAACTATTCGATACCGAACGATTGGTATTCAGACGGATATATTTCTGTTCATCGCCTGCTGCGACTTCGACATTATGATCAAGGCGCCCGAAAGATCCCATCAAGACACTGGCCTGACCACGATAGTTTTGATCTTGATCAAACTGTTCCGGTGTACGTTCGAAAATCACCGTGGCCGCAGAGCCAGTATTGGCATACTGAACCGTTTGCGGTCCTTTAATCACCGAAATACGGTCATAGCTTTCCGGAGAAATATAGGAGGTCGGCGAATCCATACGACTTGGACAGGCGCCCAGGTTTTCAGTGCCATCAGTCAGGATCTTAATTCGTGAACCAAACATACCGCGGAATGTCACATCACCATTGGTGCCGGCACCGCTATTGACCGAACTAAAGCCAACAATACTTTGTAAATAATCCGCACCATCACTGGCAGGAATCGGTTGAATCGGCTGTTTAGGGTCGGCGCGGACAATCAGCCCATTGGCATCATTACCTGCTGCCGATGTCACCACAATCGGGGCAAACGTCTGCACTGGCATGGCGTCATTGGCCATCACTATCGAAGAATAACAAGCAACACAAATCGCAGCCGCAAGTGGCTGTAAAGAAAATTTAGGCTGAGCCATTTCTCTATCTCACTAAATACATAAATTAGGCACGGCTTGAGTCAATACCAACCCAAGCTGAAAAATGCAGATTTATGCAGGCAGTGGTGGCGCTCGCCCCTGAGGAATTAAGAAGAGTTGCTGAAGGACAAACCAGACATGCTTAAAGGTTTTTTGATAGGCAATTAAACGGACATGAATCCGGTCAAGAACCTGTTTGATGTCCAGATCAGGCGGTAAGACTAAATTGGCATGAACCTTACAGTACTGACACTGATGATTGGCATCATGATGATCATGTTGAAGATGATCAGATTGGATAAGGTGACTATGCTCGCCAGCGCTATGCTGCGCATGAGCATCTGTCGCGATAAAAAGCGCACGCGTGATGGTTTCACATACCGGAGCAACCTGATATTGCTTCGGTAACAAAGGCTGTAAAAATACAGCAATCTGTAGAAACACAGCTGCAAATGCAAATAGCAGCCCCGCGCGTAAAAACACAGGCTATTCCTAAAACATGCTTATGTTGATTATAACAAAGCCCAATCAGAATTGGGCTTTGCTAGACCATTTAAATAAACTTTAAAATGATCCTAGCGTTTCACAGCCACCTTGTCTTTATTACGCTGGCGAACCAGTTTTTCCACTTTTTCACGTGCACGTTGACGTTTTAATGGCGATAAATAATCGACAAATAATTTGCCATTTAAGTGATCCATTTCATGTTGGATACACACAGCGAGAAGTCCGTCAGCATCGAGCTCAAATGCTTGACCTTCCAGATTAATTGCCTCGATTTTTACGCGTGACGGACGATCAACTTTATCGTATATTTGAGGAACTGATAGACAGCCTTCTTCGTAGGGCTGCGTTTCTTCAGTCAATGGTGTGATTTTGGGGTTAATAAACACCATCGGTTGATCTTTATTTTCAGACAGATCCATAACAATCAGCTGAATATGACGATCCACCTGAGTCGCGGCAAGTCCGATACCTGGTGCTTCATACATGGTTTCAAACATATCCGCAGCGAGCTGACGAATTTCATCAGTCACTTCTTCGACAGGTTGTGCAATGGTACGAAGACGGGGATCCGGGAAACTTAAAATAGGTAATAAGGCCATACTGCGTCCTCAATTATGCCATTGATCAAAAAACCAAATGAAGGGAATGCTTCATCAAAAAAATGTGTGTAAGATCGTTATTATAACGCAACTACGCACATAATTTTAGGAATTATGATAATGAAAAAGGTTTTGAAGGGCATGCCATTTTTTAGTGCCTTGGGGTTTAAAAATCAGATGCTGGCACTTGCAGTTTGTGTAGGCGTCAGTATGGGGACCATTCATTCTGCCGAGGCAGCACCTGCACGCAACGTCAATCCACCGGCATTAAAAGCTAATGCACCGAACGTTTATGTGGTGAAAAAAGGCGATACGCTTTGGGATATCTCGAAACGCTTCCTGAAAAATCCGGTCCGTTGGCCGGAAATCTGGGCCAGTAATAAGCACGTGAAAAATCCACATTGGATTTTCCCGGGTGACCGCCTGCTGATGTGTGATTACCAAGGCCGTCCGATTATTGGTAAAGACGAAGGTGATGGTTGTGAAGGTATTATCAGCCGCTATCTTGGCAGTACTTCTCTGCAGCCCCAGATTCGTGTTGAATCTTTAAATAATACGATTCCAGTGATTCCGCTTGAGCATATCAAGCAGTGGTTGGAACGCTATACCCTTCTGGCGCCTGATTCAGTTCAGGGCACACCCTACATTCTCGGAACTGCAGATCAGCGCGTACTGGCTGGCAAAGGCCAGAAAGTTTATGCACGTGGTCACGGTCTGGTAGTGGGTCAACGCTATGCCGTTTATCGTGAAGCTGAACCGTATGTATTTACGGATGCAAACGGCAAGAAATATACTGCTGCACTTGAGCTGCAACAGGTGGCATCTGGTATTGCAGTTCGTGGCGAAGGTGATGTCACCACACTTGAACTGACAGATAGTTACAATGCTGAAGTACGTCGCGGTGATCGTGTCTTACCAGAATACGATCCAATGTTACCGACTCTGTTCTATCCGACCAATGCAGAAAATATTGCTGCCGGTGGCCAGATTGTGCGTGTATTGGGGTCAATTGGTACAGCAGCACGTCATAGTGTTGTCACCATTGACCGTGGTACGGCACATGGAGTTCAGACGGGTCATGTCTTTAGTGTGAATCAAAAAGGTGAAGTGGTGACTGATCCGAAAACTAAAGAACGTGTGCAATTGCCAGGTGAGCGTATTGGCCAAATCATGGTATTCAAAAACTTCGATCAATTAAGCTATGCCTATGTGCTAGAGAGCGAATTACCAATCAAGGTTGGTGCAGGAATTCAAGCACCTCTTTTAGATGAATAAATATTTGTCTAAATAAAAAAACTTAATAATAAGAAGACAACCCTATAGGTCTCAATATGCTGAACCCGTTATCACGCGCGCAACTGGAAACAATTACGTTATGGTATCTGGTTCAGCATTCTCTTTCGAGTTTCTATAAAATCAGTCAACATTATGCCGAACTGGCGCATGCCCTTCAGCCGGATCAAGTACCCGTCTGGCAAGCACTCGGCCTTCATGCCAATCATGTGCAGCGCTTAAAAGAGTTTTACCTCCCAGAAGCGCAGCAAAAATTTCAGCGATGTCTGCAGCAGATCCAGCAGGATAGCGATTTTATTTTGCTGCACAGCGATCCGCATTATCCTCAGCAGTTGCATCCTTATGCAGATAAACCACCGATCATTTTTGGTCAGGGTAGATCCGATACCCTGCTTCAGGCACAGATTGCCATTGTGGGCAGTCGCAAGCCGAGTCCGCATGGCCGGCAAGTGGCTTATGATTTTGCCTTTTATTTGAGTGAACAGGGTTTCTATATCAATAGCGGTCTGGCATACGGTATTGATGAAGCAGCGCATCGGGCTGCGTTACAGCATCAAGGGACAATTGCAGTGATGGCGACTGGACTGGATCAAACCTATCCAGCACAACATCAATCACTACGCCAGCAAATCATTGAGCACGGTGGTGCAGTAATCAGTGAGTTTCTACCAGATACGCTGCCTTTGCAGCACCATTTCCCACGGCGCAACCGAATCGTCAGTGGTTTAAGTCTAGGTGTGATTGTGGCAGAAGCTGCATTAAAAAGTGGTTCTCTGATTACGGCTAAACTGGCAGCTGAGCAAGGTAAAACTGTGTTTGCCATTCCGGGACATATTTACAGCGAGCATTATCAGGGTTGTCACCAACTGATTCGTGAGGGTGCGATTCTGATTGATCATCCACAGCAGGTCATCGAAGAACTGGCACTGGCGACGCAATGGCAGGCTTTAGAAAATACCACCAAAACGAAAGTTACTGAAGCAACATCACAGCAAATTCCACCGCATCTGCTCAGTCTGTATAATCAGCTGGACTGGGTGGGACAGAGTTTGGATCAACTGGGAACGCAGGTTCAGCAAGAGGTATCTGCTTTGACCAGCCAACTCATGGAACTGGAGTTACTCGGTTTTTGTACCCAGCAAGCCGGCCTGTATCTACGTTGTCGGATTCTCAAATAAAGTTCACAATAGCGCTTTGTTGTTTAATATAAGGTATCCACATGATCACTACCTCTGTTGCCGAAGCAGCAGCATGGCTTAAAGACGGACAAGTCTTGGCATATCCCACAGAGGCTGTTTGGGGCTTGGGTTGCGACCCCTATAATGAACAGGCATTTCATCAAATTTTAGAATTGAAGCAGCGCCCGATTGAGAAAGGTGTAATTTTGTTGGCAGCTCATCTTTCACAGGTAGAACACCTGCTGCAGGATTTAAGCGAAGAAATGCGTGAAAAAGTGATTGAATCCTGGAGCAATGACAGGCCTGCTGAGCGTGCGACCACCTGGCTGCTTCCTGCAAATAAAGATATTCCTGACTGGATTAAAGGTCATCACCCTAAAGTAGCCGTCCGCGTGACCACTCACCCGCTCTGTGTCGCATTGTGTCAGGCCTTTGGCGGTTTTATCGTTTCTACCAGTGCCAACCCTGCCGGTATGGAACCTGCCCGCTCACTGCAGGATGCGATCCGCTATTTTGACCAGAATCTAAATTATCTGAATGGTGACCTCGGTTTAAGTCAGCAACCAAGCCGGATCATTGATGCAGTGACTGGCGCAATTATTCGTGACTGAGTCCTGTCTGATTTAGTCGGGACACTCAAGCCCGACTAAAGTTTTAAGACAAAAAAAAGCTCAGCCATATAGGGATGGCTGAGCATAAAAAAGGATGTGCATAAATCACATCCAGAGGGTTCAGAAAATCTCTGGGAGTCTGATAAAACAAGGATTTTCTTGCTTGATCATTCTCGATGGGCGCATTATGAAAGAAACTGAATGCGACGACAAGTACAATAAAACAATCAAATAATACATATTTTCTATTAATAGCAAACAATTTTTGAGCAATATTCAAAATATCTTGCTCTTTCTATTCTCTTTTTAAAATAAAACGATATTTTTCTATTTGTTTTAACATTTGAAAATTAGCATTTAAAAGGGGATTTCAATTAAAAAAGTTTTGATCAACCGCTCAATATTTAATCAGACAAAATTCTTAATTAGCTCTTTTAATTCCTGATTAAGCGGATCTTCCGGGATATTGAGCCCAGAGGATTCCAAGTAAAATGATGCCACCGCCGATACTGTGATACATGGTCCACGCTTCACCCAGCCACAAATATGCGACTACTGCAGTAAAAACCGGCATCAGATTCATAAAAATACTGCTGCGATTGGGACCAAGTTGCTGCACAGCCATCATCCAGAATAACGGCGCGGCAATGGAAGGAAAAATTCCGGCATAGATAATGCTGGCTGCATTAGCATGATTGATGCTGTCCAGACCTAAAATCAATACCAAAGGAATATGATAGAGAAAGGCCATAAAAATCTGAATATACAGGCTCACTAAGAGTGGAATCTGAATCTGCCATTTTTTCAGAAACACGCCATAACAGGCATAGAAAAATACTGCGATCAACATCAACAGATCGCCAATATAACTTTCACCAACAGTTAAAAACTGCAGGCCCTGCCCTTGTGCCATGACATACATCAAGCCAATAAAAGACAGAAGACTCCCCAGCACTGCAGCCTGTGTTGGGCGAATCCTTAAAACAAAAATACCCACGATAATGGTAAAAATAGGAATAAAGGCATTGATCAGGCCCATATTGGTTGCAGTGGTATAGTGTGCCGAACTATAAGCCAACCCCTGATAAAGCACCATTCCCAGCGCACTCAAAACAGCAAAATGCCCGAGATATGGACGGATCTCCGGCCACGCTGCTTTGACTTTGGGCAACATGAATGGAGTTAAAATCAGTAAGGCCAAGGCCCAGCGGTAGAAACTGATACTGATGGGAGAAATATAATCTGCCACATAGCGGGTGACAGTCATATTCAGAGACCAAATCAAAACTGCGGCCAGGGGTAAGGCCATGGCCCACCAGACTGCCTTTTGTTGCTGTGTCATACTTTCATCCATGAGTCGCTGGTCTTGTTATTAAGCTATGCGTATTCGCGCATCCTAGCATAATAGATTTTTCACATAATATTGAGGCAATTTGCAGCTTTAAGTAACTGAGCTCACCTGTTTTTACTTGTACTGAAAGCGAATACCCGTTAAAACAAATACCGTTCAGTCGCAATAAACAGGAAATCTAATGACTCGCTCTGTATATGACATTCCAGTCAAAACCATTGAAGGAACAGAAACCACTTTAAACCAGTACCAAGGTAAGGTTTTGCTGGTGGTTAACGTCGCATCTAAATGTGGCCTGACGCCGCAATATGAAGGCTTACAAAAACTGTATCAGGACAAAAAAGCGGAAGGTCTGGAAATTCTGGGCTTCCCTGCCAATAACTTTTTGGAACAGGAACCGGGTAGCGAAGCCGAGATTCAGGAATTCTGCTCAGTGAATTATAAAGTTGACTTCCCGCTATTTGCTAAAATCTCTGTCGCGGGTGAAGACAAGCATCCTTTATATGCCAACCTTACGCAGGCTGTACCGGAACGTATCGGTGAAGGCCCTTGGTGGAAAGATCTGGTCGATTATGGTTTAACCCCAAATCAGCCACCAGAAGTGCTCTGGAACTTTGAAAAATTCCTGATCAATAAAAATGGTGAAGTAGTGGCACGTTTTGCTCCAGATATTACTGCAGATGATCAACGGATTGTCGATGCAGTGAATGCAGAACTTGCAAAATAATTCTCGATTATTCTCATAAGCATCAAGCTTGAAATAAGTATCTATTTTCTCGGTAGATACTTATTTTTTTTATTTAAAAACGATTAGGGTGTGTTGACACTTTTAGCTTAAAAAAATAGCGAAGTAGTAAAATCAAATCGCCAAACCCAATTTTACTATTCGCTATGCCTCG
>NZ_JAMXXC010000042.1:0-10266 GCF_024129855.1 Acinetobacter lwoffii | reverse complement strand
GCAGAATGCTGCAAAGAACACAGCGCACAGGAAAGCACAGAAAGCAGTAGAACAGATAGAGGATAGCGATTTATTGGCTAGACCATCTTAAATTACAAACTGGCTTAAAGGTAGTCAATTCAGGCGTGTTTTTTTAACTCAAAACCACCCATAAAACGTTTCGTATAATGAATCTTATGTTAAATGCCTAAAAAATAGACTTAAAAATTTAGGCCAATTTCCGCGACCAGGGATTATGTTAAATCTGGGAACACATTACGGGTATAATGTGTTGCCAAGCCGAAAATGCTAAATAACAGAGATTATGTTAATCGAAAAATTGTTTTACAGAATGCCCCAGATATTGCGAAGATAGGCCAAAATCATAAGAAATTGGGCTAACTTAATGAACCTATTAACCATTGTGGATGCTGCAAAGCAATTCAATGTCACACGATCCAGAATATATAGAGCACTGGAGAAAGGAACTATCACAGCTCAGATAGATGATGAGGGAATAAAAAGAATAGACCCTTCAGATATGGTTCGAGTATTTGGGAATGCCAAATATAAGAAACCTGTAGCGAACAAGTCCGACACAATAAGAATGGAACAGTCCGAAACTGTAGTAGAAATACTTAGAGAACAACTAAAACAAGCACAGGAACGAGAACAATTCTATAAGGCTGAAATAGCCAATATCAGAAAGGATTTCGATGATTACAAGCTTCTTATCACTATGAAAAACCCCTCCCCTGCCAGCACTTTTACCGAACAGCCCGAACAAAGTTCGATACAGAAAAACGATACAGTTCAGACAGGGCAAGCAATAGAGTGTAATGACAGGGGTCAGCCAGAAGAAAAAGTTTTGATTACTGAAAGAAAGTCACCAGGGAGAAAACAGGGATTGTTTGGTCGTGTGATTAGAACTCTCATTGATGATTAAATTAGAAATCAAACAAAGCGATGATGGGTATAAGCACACAATTAGTCACCCATCATTTAGAGTTCACAAAAGTCATTTGCTATCGTGAAAAACAAATAAGAAATTAAATTTAAAAAAAGAAAAAAGGCTTTTATTAACTTTTAATAGCTTTTAATGCTTTTAGACAAGCTGAAACCTGCACAGGGCAAGGCATACAGAATGGATAAGCACACAATTAGTCACCCATAAGCACACAATTAGTCACCCATAAGCACACAATTAGTCACCCATAAGCACACAATTAGTCACCCTTGAAACACATAAAAGAATAATGTATTCTTAAACACATTACATAACAAAGTATTCTTATCTGGGGTACAATATGAAAAATGAACTTGTTGTGAAAGATAACGCTTTAATAAATGCTTCATACAATCTTGAGGTTACAGAACAGCGTCTAATTCTTCTTGCCATTACTCAGGCAAGAAATACAGGCAATGGGATTACAGCCGAAAGTAAGCTAGAAATACATGCAGGTGACTATATGTGTGCTTATGATGTTGATAAACACGCAGCATATAAAGCACTAAAAGAAGCTGCTAATAATTTATTCGAGCGTCAATTCTCATTTAAAGAAGAACATAAAAATAGTGGAAAAACAGGAATAGTTCGCTCGCGCTGGGTGAGCAGAATTAAATATGTTGATGAATTGGCAATTTTGGAAATTACATTTGCGCCCGATGTTGTGCCGCTAATAACTCGATTAGAAAAGTACTTTACAAGCTACCAAATTAAACAAGTCGCTCAGATTACAAGTAAGTACGGCATCCGCTTATATGAACTCTTAGTTCAATGGCGTGACGTTGGGAAAACACCAGTCCTAGAGATTGACGACTTTCGGTTTAAGTTAGGGATAGAGGATAGTGAATATAAATTGATGCACCAATTCAAAAGCCGAGTGCTGGAACCAGCCATCAAACAGATTAATGAGTTCACAGACATTCAAGCGGAATACTTGCAGCACAAGTCTGGTCGAACAATTACAGGCTTCGAGTTCAAATTTAAATTAAAGAATCAGCCACCCAAAGAAAAGAAAATTTCAAAAGATCAAAACACGATTGATATGTTTACAGGGATGACACCAAAGCAGATTTTACTTTTTGCTAAGAAGTTGGCCCATGACGATCAGTTCGGTGGCCGTGTTGGTGAAGTTGGGGAGAGCCGAGAGGATTTAGAAAGAAGATTGACCGATTTGCTGGTTGATCCTAGAAATCTGGTGAAGTGGGCAGATGATTTAAGACGTTTAGGATTTAATGCCTAAAAAACAGTAGTAACGACTTGGCAGATGATTTTCTATTTTTTAAAAGTAGGCCAATCATAGATAGATAGTGGATCGGGATAGTTTTGAACTGTAGAAAAATCACCGCTTAATTATCTGTAATAAATGATGTTCTAATCTTATCTTTAAATAGGTATTAAATTTGGTTCTTTCGAGTTCCTTGCGAATTTTTATTTGGCTTGTTCAAGGGTATTTATGGCTAATTTACCTAAAAATGATCGTTGCGATTCAATTCGCAGAAATGTTGTTAGAAAAGAGCGTGAATTTTTTAAGGACTTTCTAACATTAAGAAAAGATTTTGACCGTAGAAACCTAGAGCAGGTCATTCATATCGCTTCGTGGTGCAGTAACAATATGAAAACACCCAGAATGATGCACTTTGCGCTAGAAATTGAAGATGAGCTTTTATTTAACTCAAGGAGGTTCACTCAGAGCTTTAAAGAGAAATTTGCGGGTCAGATCAAGGCGTATAACAAGGTTCGCGTTTCTGAAGGAAAAATCCAGAGACCAATACCACCTATGCACATAGTTTTTAGTATTGAATCAAAATACCTAAAACCATCCAATCCTGTGCCGTACCTGCATATTCATGTTCTAGTTTTTATAGATACATTGCACAACCTTTATGGTTCAAATGAGTTAAATATCTGTATCACTAAAGCGCTCTCAAAAATACATGGGCTGGAGCAACTTCACTTTAATAAGGATGAGTCTATTTTTTATAAAGACAACAGGAAAAGGCCAATTGGCTTCCTAAAGTTGCGGAATAGCAAGACATCTATCAAAGTCGGCAAATTCCTAGATTTGAAATGGCATAACTTAAAAACGGAACTTGAAGATGCAATTTGTCGAGCTTCATATCTTTGCAAGCTGGATCAGAAAGACTTGCTGCCAGATGAATTTAAGCGTGGTAATTCATTCGGCCATACCAGACCGCCCAAGAACAACAGCCAGAATTACGAGCAACTTAAAAACATTCCAATCGGCACACAGCTAGGATTCTTTTAACTACGAAACTTTCGTACGTTCACCAGCTCCCAAAAAAATGGGAGCTCCATCCAGATATGGATTAACCTTTGAAAACAACCAGGTGTGGTCATCTTGACCATAGCTTCACCTTCATGTATTCACGTACGCGCGCGCACAACGCTTAAAATCCCAATAGAATTAAGATGAGTTTACCAGGCCGGTTCCTAATAATTACTCCAGCGAAGACAAAAACGCCCCCCAGCCAACGCAATTTTGCGCTCCGACAGTTTTCGGGTCGTAAGCATTCACCCCACTGGGGGATATGAGCAATCTTGCTCACATTTTAAAACTGACCAAGTTAATTCAGCATCCTAAATGTGGATTTAAAATCTGAAAGTGTGAAGCTCCACCGTTTGATGGAGGCCGGGTCTGCGAAATTTTTCGGATACCTATATCCTCAACTTGAGGACGTAAAAATATATCAGTTCCCTCTTGTACCACCATCGTATATACGATAAATTAAGAGAATAATCTAACAAGGATAAGAGGGAAATATCATGGGCAGCATAGTTAGCAAAACAGCTCAAGAACTTTTAGAAAATGCTCAAGTTATTTTTGAGTCGCTGGAAGGTGCATTATTTCGCTTATATGTCAGTTATGACCAGTGTGACCTTTCTGATGACAAGACTAAGGCTATGATGAGCGTTTGCGGAATGCTGGCAAATGGTGCTTTAGAAGATATTGAGAGTGCTAGTGCGAAAACCAAGTCAAATATCTCGCTGTTTGTCAGTCAAGCTACTGGCATCCTAGTTATGCTTGATGAGTTGTCAGACCTTAATCTATCCAAAGGCTATACAGCAGCAGCTATACACGGCCTATTACTGGCAGCTGAACAACTAAAAGAATCACTGGAGGTGGCAGCTGAAGCTGTGGTGTGCTGAAGAAAATAACTTGAGCAAGAATGCAGGAAGGGCTATAAAGCTCTGAAATGAAGTAATCAGGAATTCAGTTTGAATACCAAGAAATTAGAAACAGCCCGGGAAAGATACGAGACAAAAAGAAAGATTAAACCAGTTTCATTTAATACAGAGACTGAGGCGGATCTACTGGAGTATGCCAACAGTTTAGATTTTAGTGAATGGACCAAGCAAAAGCTAAAGCAGGAAATGAACACTCAAAGCCCTGAAGAATAGATAAAGCCCCAATGGGCTAAAAAGGGGCTTTGGGGTGTGGGTAAAGAAGATTTTAAAACCCCACAAGTTGATTATGTTTTAAAGCTTGAGAGAGGTCAATACATTGTAAAAAATTAATAATATTAAAGTGTTACACAGTTTTATGGTAACGACTTATAACCGATGCAGAGGGCTAAATGCTTGTAACAGTCGAAATTTTTGAGAGAGTTTTGCAGGAAAGCGGCATACCAAGACACAGTGCAAGGGAAATAGTAGAGCGATCCATGCTGGTCATGTCAGAAAAATCAGTCGAGATCCAGAAGTACATGAACGTATTACTGGTAAAAGCCATCGAATTGGGTATAAAACCAAGTCAAAACGACACAGTATCAGAGCAAGAGGCTGTAAAACTCTTAGGCAAATCACCTTCCTTCCTTCGGGTGGCCAGAGCACAAAAAAGATTAACCCCAAATTGCGTGATTTCAGGTGATAAATACAGATATACCTTTCATGATTTGGCTGAATACATGGCTAAGATTGACAGTTATAAGCCGTTATAAAACAGAAACTTATACTTAAAAATACCCGCTATATTTTACTCATATCTTTATATGAGTATTTTTTATGAAAACCAATGTTACCACCCTTGTAAAGCGCGTTTTTGTTCAACACCTTTCGCAAGTCAATCAGATTCCACCTCAAGAGCTGGCAATTAGAGAATTTGGTAAATCGTCCGCAGTAGTTCAAATGGTAGCTTCAAAAGGATTCACAGACCCAACACAGGCAGATTATGCAGCCATTGCAGCCAGTCAGCAATTTATTAATTTAGTAAAAGAAAAAAGTCTGATTGGTCAGATTGAGAGTCTTAATAAAAATCTATACATGCCTTTAAACACTCCTTTAAGCAGTTTTGACTTATCTGCTTGCGAGGTGGTACTCCAGCGAGAGCCAACCCATCTCTTAACTGAAAAATCCAAAATTGGACTTACATTAGATTTTAAGAAAATTGGTGGCTATGCAATCTTCCCTGATCGCTACTTTAAAGCTGAGTTGTACAGCAAAGTTGAGCCATTGATTAACACAGCTTTAATTAATAGCTATGTTGCTGGCGAGAATGCAGACTTTATCGAAACCATTACAGCAGACGCAATTTCAGTACCATCCACTGGAAATACAAAAGAAGCTTTACTTTCAGACATCACTGCAGCAGTCACTTCACTGGAAGATGCACAAAACGCGGTTATTGTGCTTAACCCAAATACTGCCTTAAGTATCGCCAATACCTTGGATCTGGAAACCCTGGGTGTAAATGGTGGATCAATTCGAGACATTCCGGTTATCACAAATAAATCAGTAGATGAGAGCCAAAAAATTGTATTCGACCTGACCAAGCTCATTCTGGCTACCGATCCAAGTGTGGTGCTACAACTATCTGATGAAGCCACAGTTACCACAATGACAAACGAGCCTGTTTATTTATTCCAGGAAAACAAAGTGGCGATTAAAGTGCTGGGCATCAATGGCTATAAATTCCTAGATGGGTATAAAGCAACAGTGATCGAGGGTTAAGCCATGGATAGGATCTTCCAGAATATAAAAATCAAAGCCAGTAATTCCGAACAGCGAATTATCACGGCGATTGCGAACAGTGGGGTATTGGATCGTACAGGTGAAATTGTCAGTATCGCTGGTATCACCTATGACCCTAAAAACCTGCCGGCTTTACTTTGGCAACACAAGCACGATCAGCCACTTGGCCGGATCTTAAGTCTGAGCAAGACCGCAAAGGGCCTTGAGATGACAGCCCAGATTGCAAAGTACGAAACAGACTCGGAATTAAAACAGCTATCTGATTCTGTCTGGGAGTCAGTAAAGCAAGGTGTAATTAAATCCTGCTCGATTGGTTTTAGGCCTACCGACTACGAAAAAAATTCAGCCGGTGCGATTGTTTGGACAAGTTCGGAACTATTGGAAGTGTCTCTGGTTAGTGTACCGGCAGAGCGTGGGGCCAACATCACAGGCTTTAAATCCAGCGAACATCCAAAAACATCATCTATAAACCCACCAGGGAAAAAACATACAGTTGTGAAGCTTGATAGAGGCGGTGTACAGCTCTCTCCTGCCAGACACGTTGTAGCGGATGATTTAAGCCACCAAGAGAAGCTTTTAGCTGCTCAGATAGCCTACGCTGATCCAGTGAAGCGCAAGAGCTTGCTGAAGCCATTCATTGATGAGTTTGGTGAAGATAAAGCCAATAAGGTTCGATTGATGGCAGACAGTTTAAGGGGGTGACCTATGAAGCCAACATTAAAGACCAGATTAAGGGCAATGCACCCAAAAAATACTTATAAGTTCCGCGAGTATTCTGTAGAGGTGCTTCAGCATAACGGCCGACAAATGAAGCCTGAAGAAATTAACTTTATATCTAGTGTGCAGACATTGCCTTTAGAGGGTGTGGCATTGGTACTGTGCAAATATGCAGACAGCGAGGCCAAGCTGGAATTGATCCGCATAGCTATGAAGTTCCATATTTATCGAAATGATTTTGATGAATACCTAAAGAACAACGCACATAAGCCAAAAATCAAAAAGGCTTCAGAGGTCTGGAGGAATCTATGGCTACATCATTGGGAACTTTAACGCTGAATCTGGTCACACAGATTGGAAATTTTGTCGGCCCTATGCAAGAGGCAGAAAGACAGACCCAAACCAGCTTCGACAAAATGCGCGTCCATGCGAACACGTACGGAATGGCGATTGCAGGCATAGCAGGCAGTGCAGCAATGGCATTGGGATCCTTAGCAGCGTCAACAGCCAACCAAGCAGCAGAGCTGGAGATATTCGCAAACAGGGCGAACACTACCACACAAGAATTTCAAAAGATGGCCGTAGGTGCCAGCGCCATGGGTATTGAGGGTGACAAGCTCTCAGACATGATGAAAGACTTCAATGAAAAAATGGGGGAGCTGACAGCAGTAGGAGCAGGTGGAGGAAAGGACTTTTTCGACAAGTTATCTGGAGACATGAAGGGCGGTGCAAAAGAGGCTAAAAGTCTGATTCTGGAAATGCAAAAGCTCTCAGGTCCAGAAGCATTGCAGATGTATGTTGATAAGCTGGAAGATGCAGGTGTAAGTCAGCAAGAAATGTCCTTCTACCTTGAGTCTATGGCCTCTGACATGACAGACCTTTACCCACTACTGGCGAACGGTGGCGAAGGCATGAAGCTCTATGGTGACATGGCAGAACGTGCCGGCCTTATCATGACAGACCAGACCAAAGAAGCAGCCTTGGCGCTTAAAGATCAAATGTTCATGCTTGATCTACAGTTCCAGGGAGCCAAAAACCAACTGGTTACAGCGGTTATCCCTGCTTTCGTAGACGTAGCGGACGCATTCTTAGGGGGATCCGAACAAGGCTTACAGCTTACTTCAGTGGCAGAAGGCGTTGGTACGGCAATCCGGAGCATTGGGAAAGTAGCAATCGGTGCTACGGCTTCAATTCAAATGTTCGGAAAGGGTTTGGGAGGACTGGCAGCAGCAGGATCAGCATTGGTCTCAGGTGATTTTCAGTTAGCAAAATCCATTCTAGCTGAAATGAGGGCCGATATAAGCACCACAGCGCTTGATGCAGCAGCAAAGATGGATGCTATAGACAATCGGGTAGGTTCATCCAAATCAAGCCAATTGCGAGGAATCAGAGAGATTCAGCAGCGCAATGCTTCAACAGCAACAGGCTTACAGGATGTTATTGATAAAGAAAACAAGGCAGCAAAAGCAACAGAAGGAAGAGCCAAGGCAGCCAGACAGGCGAACAAGGCTATATCTAAGCAAGCAAAAGAACTTACAGCCGAAGAAATCAAACTCAAGGAACTTCAATTTGCCTGGGATGTGTCACAACATCGATTAACTGAAGATGAGGCATTCCGGTACAAATACAGCTTGGATCAGCAGTCAATCCGCGCAGACAAGGAACTTACTGCTCAACAGAAGGAAATCAAGCTTCAGGCATTAAAGGAAATCTACGAAGGTGGATACACAGCTCTCAAACTAGCACAGGAAAAAGAGCTACTTGAGACAAAGCGGATGTACATGACAGCTGGAGACTATGCTCGGGAATATTACGATGTAGTTAGAAAGGAGATTCTGAATACAGCTGCTTACTCTCCTGAAATGAAAGAAGCAAAAATTAAGGAAGTGAATCTTCAGCAAGGCATTGAGCAGAATGCAGAACGTGAAAATGTTTGGGGAGAATATCAGGACAGGTTTGATGAGAAAGACTCACCATACCAACAGGACATAGATCTATTAGCTGAAGCTCGTAAACAGATGCTTATAACTGAAGAAGACTTTCAGCGACAAAAACTAGCCTTACAGATGAATTACGGTGCTCAGTATGGATCTGAGTTTGCCGGCGCTCTCATGGGACTGGTAGACAGCTCATCATCTGCATACAGAGCATTGTATTTTGCTCAAAGAGCATTCGCCTTATCTCAAGCAGGTATGAACGTATGGAAATCAGCCTCAGATGCTTATGCAAACGAGCCTGGTACTGTATGGCAGAAGGCAGGAGCAGCAGCACTGGCAGCGGTTGAATCGGGGACCTTTGTTTCACTACTCCAAGCAGCACAACCAGTAGGCTTTGCAAATGGTGGATTCACTGGATACGGTGGTAAGTATGAACCCGCAGGGATTGTGCACAAGGGAGAGGGTGTATTAACTCAGGAAGAAATCAGGGCATTAGGTGGTCCAGCAGGCTTTGAATTACTTCGAGACAATATTTCTAATGGATTCTCAGAAGGTGGTCTGGTTGATCCTATTCCAGCATTTAGCCCTAAGATTCCTAGGATAGATGTAAAACCAAGTGGTAGTGATAGCAACGTACAAATCACACAGCACATCACCTTTACAGATAGTGGTGCACAGATAGACACCAAAGGTCAGAAGGCACTAGCACAGGGCTTTGATTCTGCGATGATGGCAGTTATCCGCCGTGAAAGCCGTCAGGGTGGATTTATATATAACGAATTAAGAAGGGCAAAAGGGTAGCAATATGGAATTAGAAGAACGTTTACGAAAGTTAGAGAACGAATGCTTTACCAATAAACAACGCAGACAACTGGATGCCCACTTTATGGGCCAGATCCTTAAGCATATGGTTGATACACGACTGATGGATGCTAAGCAGCTACGACAGGCAATTACCCAGATAGGTGAAGGGCTTAAAGATATTGCAGGTGATGCACCAGGAGCAGCAGAGATTATAGATGAACAGACACTCGAATGGCTTGGCCACATCAAAGAACCCAAAGAGTTTCTTTTATCTGGTGGTATGAATTAAATACGGGTGGGGGGTTTGTCGATCTTCAGGACCCCAACCATTGAAGACCGCCCCTGTACTCACTTTTTATAACAACCTTTAAAAAATCAGGTGAAATGTAGATGACAAAGACCAGTAGCGTTACTTCAAAAATATTGAAGAAATCAGAAATTAAAGTGCCAGCACCTTTGAAGATTACTAAAGAGCAGAAACCATTTTGGGATAGCATTGTGGAAGCCAAAGCACACGACCTATGGACCACAGCCGATTTAATCCATGCAGTAACATTAGCAAAGACCATGCAGCAGATAGACCGACTGCAAAGGGAAATTGAAGCAGAGGGCGAAGTCTTTACCA
The DNA here is from genome assembly GCF_024129855.1 of Acinetobacter lwoffii. Taxonomy (GTDB): domain Bacteria; phylum Pseudomonadota; class Gammaproteobacteria; order Pseudomonadales; family Moraxellaceae; genus Acinetobacter; species Acinetobacter lwoffii_L. The sequence continues at coordinate 209 of NZ_JAMXXC010000042.1, read as the reverse complement.
ATACGCATGGCAACCCAACATTAAACCCCAAGCTGTCACTACTGGACACAGCAATAAAACGTAGCGTTTCTATGTGCAGGCTTTTACAGATTCATTGCATTGCTACCGTGCAGAGTGGGCAGAATGCTGCAAAGAACACAGCGCACAGGAAAGCACAGAAAGCAGTAGAACAGATAGAGGATAGCGATTTATTGGCTAGACCATCTTAA